>DNPO01000205.1:0-3519 GCA_003501375.1 Candidatus Sumerlaeota bacterium
GAGGACATCTCCACAAAAATGGAGGTGCCATTTTCATACACGCCTAGACGTTGAGGAGTTCCTGGGGGGAAGGGGCAACATTGCAGGTTTTTCACAATGCGGACATTGTTGCCAACGCATGCAAAAATTCTTGCGCCGAAACACCAGTGTTTTCCAGATTGGCCATGAAACGGATACTTTCGCCGGTAACGTTATTTATGAGGCAATTCGTGTGCTTTTTTAGAGGTTCCCTCAAACTCCACGCGAGGCTTGCAATCTGGGGGAAGACGCTTTACAATCCGTTGCAATGTTTTCTCCTTAATCATGAGGAGAAATTTGGAAAAACAAAATCTGTTAGGAATGAACATCTGCTGACATGACACAAACGACCTCTACTTTTATTCAAAACCCTGTTTTGCGAGGGTTTAATCCTGATCCTTCTTTCATTCGCGTGGGGGATGATTACTATTTGGCGACCTCTACTTTCGAGTGGCTGCCGGGTGTGCGTTTTTATCACTCGAAGGACTTGGTGAATTGGCGCTTGGTGGGGCACGCGCTCACGCGTCCCGCGCACATTGATTTGAAGGGCGTGGACAACTCGAATGGTTCGTGGGCGCCGTCGCTGAGTTATGCCGATGGGAAGTTCTGGCTGATCTATACGAACATCCGCACGGCGGGAATGGCGCGTCCGTTCAAAGACTCATATGTTTATCTCACGACCGCGCCGAGCATTGACGGGCCATGGAGCGATCCGATTCATCTGGATTCAATTGGGTTCGATCCGGCATTGTTCCACGATGACGATGGGCGCAAGTGGATAGTGAATATGCAGTGGAATTGTCGCAAGGGGCATTCGCGTTTTGATGGAATTGTGTTGCAGGAGTATGACGTTGCGAAAAAAGAATTAGTAGGGCCGGTACATCAGATTTTGCAGAAGCCGGGGTCGCTGATTGAAGGGCCGAATCTTTATAAAAAATGTGGTTATTACTATCTGATGTTGGCCGAGGGGGGGACGGGCTGGAATCACGGAATCAAAATGGCGCGTGCGCAGAGGGTTACCGGGCCGTATGAACTCGACCCGCAGGAAGCGCTTATCACTACGCGGCACAATCCTGAATGCGCGTTGCAAAAGGCCGGGCATGGCGAACTAGTGGAGACGCCTGGGGGCGAATGGTGGCTGGCACATTTGTGTAGCCGTCCCTTGAAAACCGATGCGGGGGCGTATGCGGCTTCGCCCGATCCATTTATCGCGATGCACGCGGGTGAGCGCTGCATGCTGGGCCGCGAGACCGCGCTTCAGCGCGTGGTTTGGTCGGAGGATGGCTGGTTGCGCTTGGCAAATGGCGGCGTCTTGCCAGATGTGAAAGTTGCCGCGCCTGCGGAATTGACGCCGCATCCCTGGCCTGCTGTCCCGGAACGCGACGACTTTGATGCGACGACGCTGAGCCCGATTTGGCAGACGCTTCGCGTTTTTGCCGATCCGTCCTGGCTGTCGCTTACCGACCGTCCTGGTTGGTTACGGTTGCGCGGGCGTGAATGTCCCTCGTCTATCCATGAGCAGAGTCTCGTTGCGCAAACACTGAAATCTTTTCACGCGGTTGCCGAGACGCGCATTGATTTCACTCCGAAACGCTTTTCGCAAATGGCGGGGTTGGTCTGTTGGTATGACACCAAAATGTTCTACTACTTGCGCGTGACGCACCAGGAAGAGCATGGGAAAATTCTCGACATTATGGTGATGGATGATAATGTTTATGATGAGATTGACGCGGCGCGGATTGTGATTGATAATTGGCCTGCGGTTTATCTGCGCGCGGAGATTAACCAGGCAGCATTGCAGTTTTCCGCATCGCCCGATGGCGAGAATTGGCAGGTGGTGGGGCCAGTTTTGGATGCGAGCAAACTGTCCGATGATTATGGCGCGGGGCTGCATTTTACCGGAGCGTTTGTCGGGCTTGCGGCACATGATGTTGCGGGACAGCGCGCTTTTGCGGATTTTGATTACTTCACGCTGAAAAATATCTAAATTAAGATAAACCGCTAATGAACGCTGATAGGCGCTAATAACAGCACAAGATAAAAAGCATGGACACTTTGTGGTAACCTAAGATGGATAATCCTATGCACCCTTCTTTTTCTCACATTCTCCTCACCGGCTTCAAAGGCTGCGGCAAGTCTACTGTCGGACGAAAACTTGCCGCGCGTTTGAATGCTGAATTTGTTGATCTCGATACAATAATTGAAGATTTGTTTGTGACCATGCCGCAATCGGGTGGACAACACTTGTCTTTTCGTGAGGTGTTTCGCGCGCTGGGGGGCGATGCATTTCGGGAACTGGAATTGGATGCGGCGCGGCATTTGGCAACGCTTGCTCGCGCTACAGATGAGCGGTTGGTTATCGCATTAGGCGGAGGCGCGCTGATGCGTCCCGAAACCCGCGAAATTCTTATCGCTGTCGGAACTGTTTTTTATTTGCAAGTGCCGTTGGATGAAATTCTGCGTCGTGCGCACCAGACGGGGTTCCCGGCGTTCCTGGAAAACTCGCCCGATCCTGCAAAGGAATTCATCGAGTTATTCCACCGTCGCGAACCGATTTATTTGGAACATGCGCATCGAATAATTGACTTGGGCGCGGCTTTGCCCGATGCGGCTGTGGACATTATCGTTTCGACTTTAAATCCGATCTGTTAAGAAAGCGAATCTCGATGAACATTTTGCGTGGAGTACCCATTGCGATCATAAGCGGTTTGTTGGGCGCTCATCTTTTTGCTGCAGAAATAACAGTGAGCGTGGATAAGCCGGGTGCGGCGATTAGTCCGACTTTCTACGGCGCATTTTTCGAGGACATCAACCGTGCGGGAGATGGCGGGTTATATGCGGAAATGTTGCAGAATCGTTCGTTTGAAGATGCGGCGATACCTCTTGGCTGGATGTTGTTGAAGACGGGAAACGCTGAGGGCGCGATGTCGCTCGATAAGACGCAGCCATTGAATGCGAAGAATCCCACTTGCTTGAAATTGGAAATAACGAACGCTGGGAATGGGCGCGTAGGCATTGTTAATCAAGGTTTTAAGGGTGCGCCGATGGATGAAAAAATTCCGAATGCGGATGCGCAAAAAAAATGGTTCCCCAAGTTCGCTGCTGCCGCGGAAAAATCCAAGCAGGGATTGAACGTGGTACAGGGAAAAGAGTACGTCCTGACGCTCTATGCTAAATCATCCGCAATTGCAACGCTGACCGTAGCGCTCGAAAAGCAAGACGGTACCTCTCTTGCTGAGCAGGAGATCAAGGGCATCGACGCGGGGTGGAAAAAGTTGGAAGTGCGTTTTACCGCGAAAGGAAGCGACACGAACGCTCGCCTGACAATTTCCGCGAACAAACCCGGCACGTTATTTTTGGACATGGTTTCGCTTTTTCCGAAGGACACATGGAAAGGCCGCCCCAATGGATTGCGTCCTGACATGGCGCAAATGCTCGCGGATATGCACCCCGGTCTGTTGCGTTTTCCCGGCGGGTCCTTTTCGGAAGCGCACCAGTTGG
>DNPO01000205.1:3766-9147 GCA_003501375.1 Candidatus Sumerlaeota bacterium
ACACCAGTTGGCCGATGCCTGGCGTTGGAAAGACACTATTGGCGACGTGGCGGAACGTCCCGGTAATTGGAACATCTGGGGGTACCGTTCCTCCAATGGACTGGGGTTCCACGAGTATTTGCAAATGGCGGAAGATTTAGGTGCGGAGCCGCTTTTTGTTGCCCATGTGGGCATGTCCGAAAAAGATTTTGCGCCGATGGATAAACTGGAGCCGTGGATTCAGGATGTGCTGGATGCCATTGAATATGCCAATGGCGCGGAGACTTCCAAGTGGGGCGCGTTGCGCGCAAAGAATGGGCATCCCAAGCCCTTTAATTTAAAGTATGTCGAAATCGGCAATGAAAACGGCATGGGGTACAGTTGGGGTGGCGGTACACGTCAAGATTATCTGCCGCGTTACCAAGCGTTTTATGAGCGTATCAAGGCCGCATACCCGAGTATTGTTACTATCGCAAACATCCATACGGAGCCGGATGTTTCTGCTGAGGTGGTGGACGAACACTATTACGAAAATGCAGACTGGTTTTTTAAAGCCGCTGTGGATCGTCTCGACAAGTATGATCGTAAGAAGCCAAAAATCTATATGGGCGAGTACGCTGTAAAAAATGATGGCGGCAACGGTAATATGCGTGGTGCGTTGGGTGAGGCGGCCTTTCTCACAGCGTTGGAGCGCAATGCGGATGTTGTAACTATGACTTCCTATGCGCCGTTCTTCACCAATCCAGAATGGCAACGTTGGCAACCCAATGCGGTGACGTTTGACAATGCGCGGGTATATGGCGCGCCGTCTTACCATGTGCAGGCCCTGTTCGGTTCCAATCGTCCCGATGTAACCTTGCCAACCAAGTTATCTTCATCCGCACTTCCAGTTCCAACGTTCTTTGCTGTTGCCGGGTTGAAAAAGGATAAGGGTGATCTCATCCTGAAGGTGGTAAATTCTTCCGACAAAGCGGAATCTGCCACAGTTCAGTTGGAGGGATTGCAGGGAAAACTAGGCAAAGGAATTTGTACAACGCTTTCCGCTCATTCCCTGACTGACGAGAATACGTTTGACCAACCGAAAAAGGTTGCACCGAAGACAAGCGATTTGCCCGCGTACGCAGTGGGCTGCACGCATGAATTTCCACCATATTCTGTGACTATTTTACGTTGGACTCGGAACTAATTTTGTTCTTTTGTTCGCATGATATCCGCGATGCGGCGTCCCAGCGGCGAGTGTTTGAAGTACCAGCGAAAGAACAAAGAAAAAATCGCGAACATGCCAAGGCCCACCCATAATTGCAGGTGATGCGGGTCATTGGCAAGTCCGGCAGAACCCAGCAAAACGCAGACAAGCGTGAGCGGAAGAAAACCAATAAATGATGCGCTAAAATAGTGCCAGAAGGAAACGGAACTGAGTCCGGCAATAGAACTGGCAATGAGTGTATGCCCCACCGGGCAGAGGCGAATGAGCAGAATCACCACAAAACCGTGATCTTTCAGCAGGTCATCGAAGAGGCGCAGGCGTGGTCCAAAGCGGCGCGCGACGACATCGCGCCCCAGCAGGCGTACCCAGTAATATCCCGGAACAGCGGCAAGGGTAGCCGTGATGGTTGCTAACAATATGCCCGTAACCACGCCAAACAACGCGCCAGCGATAAAGGCAAGTGGCAAGCGTGGGCACCCCAGAGAAATAAGACCGGTTCCTGCCAACACGAAAGCAACGTTGGCCCAGGGGCCCCATTGCTTTAGCCAAACGCGCAGAAATGCCGTATCGCCATGCCTCAGATTGGTTCCCCATTGTGTCCAAAAGAGCAAATAGATTGCACTTCCGATGAAGGCTGCAATGAGCACGATGCGCAATAGGTCACCAGCGCTCAAGCCGATTTTCTGTGGTGGCGCTGGGTTAGTGTCGTCGGTATTCATTTTACTCTTCCCCCGCTTCAGAAGGGACTTCTTTCACACCTTCAGGAGGGTATCTGAAACTCTTTTTTAAGAAGGGATATTTTTTGAATACTTTTTCCCAGTACTTTGGTGAGAGGGTCGTTTCCTGTTGGTACTGATTGGTATCGATCAACGACATCCAAACATGGATGCTGCCGTTGTATGCAATGAGTGACAACCAGCACCAGGCAACACTTGCCAGTAACATGCGAGTGAAATCCCCGCGCTTTGTCAAAAGGAAAATCCAAATGCCAAAAATGGTAAAGAGGAGGGGATAAACGATAAGTAACAACAAGTGTGGCACGACGGCGTGAAAGTAAAAGGCAAATGGTACGATTGCACAGAAACAAAGTACGGCGGAAGCGTATCCCAAAAAATTCATCCAGCCCCATTCCCATTGGCAAACGGGAACTATTTTTTCCCGTACGCCATCCAGGAACGCCATTAACGCGTCAGCGAGCAGAATGCACACAAACGGCAGGATCGGCAGCATGTAGGCCTCCTGCTTTTGTTTGATCAGCGAAAAAATAACCAGTACGGCCAGAAATGAAACGCCCATCCAGCGGAGCAGAGGCATGTTTTGATAACCGCGTGTGCGCCAAATGCGCCCAATGAGCAGGGGCAGGAACAACGCTGCAGGAATAATGATCATGAAAAAATGCTCAACGAAGTAATAGAACGATTTGTAATGGAGGGCAAATTTTTCTTTCGGCGCACCATCCAGCGCATCCGTTGGGATATATTGCAGGAGGAAACGCACGATAAAATTTGGGTTTTTTGTTCCGCCAAAAGGCAGGGTAGCCGCTTCGACAATAATCTTTTTCCCATCTGGTACCATGCACCAGATGGCGGCAAACCAAGCCAGGCCAACGGCCGTTCCAATAATAACAATGGAAGCAATGGGGAGTACGGGTGTTTTGTAAGGTTGCTCTGGAAATTCCTGTTTTACCCGCTTTTTCTCCATCCAGCAGAGGATGAGCCAGGGAACAAGCGCCATGGCAAAGACCGGTGTTGCTTTGGTGAAAAAGGCCAGGGTAAATGCGGCACCAGCCAGCAAAAATTGCGAGGTACGGCGCTCGTGAATATAGAACCAAAAAAAGGCGTTGGCGGCGAAGCAGAATGCGGCGAGCAAAATATCAAAGTTAGCAATGCGTGCTTCACTTATATACGTTCGGCAGGCTGCCAACAAAATCGCAGAGGGCAGAGCGAGGTGGGGCACACCAGCAGCATGGCAGAAGAAAAAGAGACCGGCCATCGTTGCCAGTGCGGCCAAAATGGAAGGGAGACGATTGGCAACTGAGGTGGGTAGGATTTCGCCCACGTTACACCCTGTCGCTAACCAAACATAAAATGGCGGTTTGTTCACATGGGGTTCGTTTTTTATCCGGGGTACTAGATAATCGCCCGATGCCCGCATGTTTTTTACCATAGCAAAAATGCGTTGTTCACGTGGTTCTGTGGGAGCGGTGGAAGATTGCCCAGCCAAAAGCAAAACGAGCATTGCAACAAGAAAAATACCGAGACCAAAGTAAGAAGCGCGTTGGGACATATTCATAATTTTTTTAGCAGAAAGTACCTGTTGAATTTTTCCATCCTCATGCTGAAACAGTGCAGCATATCATGCCGTAATATACAGAGAGTACATTAAGACAACCTTAAAGAAAAGGAAAGATGAAAATGAGAAAATTACTCATACGGAAAGTAAGGCAAACGAGATAACCACGGAAAAGATCACAGAGAGGCGCAGAGAATTTCAAAACCCTTTTTTTAACATGGATATACAGGATTAACAGGATAACAAGCAAAGGCAAAATCCTGTTCATCCTGTCTATCCATGTTCAGTTGTTTTTTGCCGTTTTCTGCGCGAGTCAGTTTTTTCAGTTCTTCTTGTTTTTCTTCGTGGCTTCGTGGTGAAAATGTTTTTTTTGTTTGGGTTGCGGCTCACAATGCCAAGTGTTATGTGGCTATATTGCGACTTTGTTACTTATCGCCCTTCCGCGTGAATCTTCGGCTTGTGTGTCGTTTTCTTTGCGGTGAAAATGCTGTAACCCCGTCGGCTGAGGATGTTCAAGTTGCCGAATTGATCCTTCATGCGCTGCTCCAGCAGGGGATTGGTTTTGGTAACAAACCAAACCGTTCCGCCAAGACGTAGCGCGCGATGTGCCGCACGCAGGAACATTTCAATCACGCGGAATTCCGTGGCGTAGGGCGGGTTGGAGATAACCAAGTCATAAGCGCCAACCTCTTCAGGGGCACCCTCGTATAGGATGCTTTCCGCATCGCATTCCAACCGAACCTGAACGTCCGGGCCGGAAACGTAGCGTTTTGCGTTGCGCTGCGCCATGTCTACCGCGCGCGCGTTGGCGTCAATCATGGTCAGGCGTTTGAGCGTCAGGCTCTTGCTCGCCAAAACACCGAGCGCCCCCCATCCGCAACCGAGGTCGAGTAGTGATTCACAAGGCGTGGGTGGCTCCAGCACTTCGAGCAGGGCGCGGCTGCCATTGTCCAGCCCGGCATTGCTGAAAATACCGTAGGATGATTCAAAGGGGAGGGACTCGCCGCCAAAGTTTATTTCGATTTCCCGGCAGAAGCGTTCGGCTGCATTGACCGGCGCGTTCTTCTTTTTGACCGAGTAGAGCAGCCCGAATTTTTCCTTACGCGCAAGGGTAAGGTTGCCGAAGGTTTTTTCCAACTGGTTGCGCAGCCAGGTATCGTTTGTTTTCTGCACGGCGGCGAGCAACTTGCCACCGGGGGCCAGTCGCGCATGGGCTTGACGCAGGACTTCGCAAACCAGTGCTGTTTCGGTGTTATTGCCGAATGCAAACAGGATGAGTTCTGGCGCATCGGTCTGCTCGGGGAGATCGGCGGCGCACAACCCCAACAGGGTGTTACAATGATTTTTTCGGGCGGTTTCGCGCGCCATTTCTACATGAAAAAGATCGTGATGGTAATAGGTCGCGGGGCAACCGGAAAGGAAAACTTCGGGAGGTGCAACGGGTTCTGCACCTTCTGTGGTCTCGTCTGGCAGTGCCGTCGGAATTTCCGCCACGGGTTGCACAACCTCAACGGGGTGCTCTGGAAGAGTGGTAACTGCCGGGGCATGCAACAAACTAAACGCCAGCAGGGGGAGTGCATCGGGCAGCATGAGACCGAGTGCATTTTTTGCCTTGGAGTCGGCTGCGCCTTCGATCAACAGGCGATTGAGCGGGCTGAGACCGTGCGGAGTTTTAATTACCAAATCGCCGTTGAGCAGGCGATCGGTTTTGAAGTAGTCAAAATGGGCGGGGACAAGCGAAAGTTCGATGGGGGGCATGTTTACCTTAAAGGGATGAGGGCAGAGGGATGAGGGATGAAACAGCAGGGATGAGGGATGAAATTACAGGAATGAAAACAAATGGGTGAAAACCTTATTCCCTTGCACCCGCCGTTTCATCCCTCATCCCTCTGCCCTCATCCCT
>DNPO01000205.1:9396-9537 GCA_003501375.1 Candidatus Sumerlaeota bacterium
TCATCCCTCTGCCCTCATCCCTATTGTTTATACGATTTTACCAACGGCCATCATGTCGCGCACGCGGCCTGCGCGTTCAAAGACTTTCGCCTTATCTACGCTCTTCAGTTTTTTCGCGCTGAAATCTTCCACGCAGAACGA
>DNPO01000205.1:9806-10215 GCA_003501375.1 Candidatus Sumerlaeota bacterium
CCAATCAGCATGGCCTTGCGCCAGTTTTCCTCGGTCAGCGGCTTGGTTGCAAGCCAACCAAGCATGCCGCCAGCGAACGAGTCGCCAGCGCCAGTTGGGTCTTTCACCACGGGCAGCGGAAGCGCGGGGGCAATGAACGATCCCTCGGGGCCAAACATCATGCTACCGTGCTCGCCCTTTTTGATGATGAGGCGCGGGATGCCTGCTTTGCGCAGAATTTCAGCGGCTTTGGCAAGGGAAGTTGTATCGGCCAGCATGCGGGCTTCTTCATCGTTGAGCAGCAGCACATCAATTTTCTTGAGCAGTTTCAGCAATGCTTGTTTTTTAATGGTGATCCACAGGTTCATGGTATCGCACGCCACCAGGCGCGGTTTTTTCACCTGACGCAACACGTCGAGTTGCAACTCAG
>DNPO01000028.1:0-674 GCA_003501375.1 Candidatus Sumerlaeota bacterium
GGTGGGGTTGATTTGAAGGAGCATGGTGAGGTGTCTCGGGTGTTTGAAGGTATTGTTCTTGGCTTATGTGTGTATCAGTTGACTAATACACTACACCTGCAAGATAATCGCGGTCAAGGATTATTTTTGAGCAGAAACAACTCAAAGCCTACGTGGGGGCTGGTGACTTCAACAATAACCTCAACATCGGCGATACACCTGGTGATATTTGGCGTTGCTCTTTACAGGGAACAGTGTTTCCCGCGTTGCCCGGAAGGAAACAGGTGTCGGAAAAATAGAAATTCGTGTTGACGATAAGTCCCGTACAACGGTAGATTTGTTCGCCACGGACGCGCGTCAATCCCAACAGGTAGTGGGTGAGGTAACTGGTTTAACGTCGGGGAAACACACCATTCAAATAGTCAACCGTGGGCCGACGTGGATGCCATAGTCGCTAAATAAACAGCATGGAAAGTTACAATGTTTGTTGTTTCTCACATCCATCCCCCAAGGAGACTTCTTATGTTGATGTACCGTCGTTACGCTTCTCTTACCGCTCTGTTGGCGCTTCTGGCCTTTCCAACCTTCGCACAATCGCCCACTCCCGCCGCGCAGAGCACAGACACTCAGGCGAAGACAAAAACCTTCATTGATTACTTTCTTCCCACACCGCCGCACGGCGAGTTATCCAAGGA
>DNPO01000028.1:1015-5147 GCA_003501375.1 Candidatus Sumerlaeota bacterium
TATTGGGATGGTCAGATTATCAAAGGCCCCGATGGCAAGTTCCACATGTTTGCCAGTCGGTGGGATGAAGCCGCCGGGCACAATGGCTGGTTTGGCTCGGTAGCCGTCCATGCCGTTTCTGACAAACTGACCGGGCCATACGAGGATAAAGGCCTGTGCTGGCCCAATGACCAGGGGGGCAAGGGACATAATGTTACGGCATTGACGATGCCAGACGGACGTTATGCCATCATCATCAGCGAGACGCGGGACTGTACGGTATACGTTTCCAAATCTTTGGATGGGCCGTGGGAAACCCTGGGCAAGATTACCGTGGAAGGGGAACCAAAGTGGCATGGCTCCAATGTGTCCATCATGGTACGCCCCGACGGCAACTTCGAGTTCACACAACGCGAAGGCCGAATCTACTTTAGCGATAAGGGAATTCTTGGCCCTTACAAGGTACAGGGCCAGTCGGTATATCCCAGAGGCATCCCCAACCTGGAAGACCCCTGCATTTGGTACTCCGGCAGGCTGTACCATATCACCGTTAATTCGTGGTCTACGCGCAAGGCGTACCACCTCACGTCAACCGACGGCATTCACGATTGGGTCAACCGAGGTGTTGCCTACGATCCTCGCGAAGCGGTCATCCGTTATCCCGACGGCACAGTGAACCGCTGGAACAAACTGGAACGGCCCTCTGTTTACATGGAAAAAGGCCACGTTGTCGCCATTACGCTTGCCGCGATTGATGTCGAAAAAGATCAGGAAAAGGGACATGACGGACACGGCAGCAAGGTGCTTGTCATTCCTTTTGACGGGGCGGCTCTTGATCGCGACCTGAAAAAGACAACAGCAGACGCACCTGAGCAGTAACGAGAGAGTTTTGAAACCAGAAAATGGCGGAGAGGGGGCAGGGACTCCTGTGTGCTACGCTCGTTTATCCGGGATTCCCAGGCGTTTTTTCAACGCGTATATCTCTGCCATTTTATCCGACGGAATGCGCTTGGGTTCACCCAAAATCCGTGCGGTCAACAATACCGCACAATAGGTTTCCAGTGTTTCCATCGCCCAAAACGCTTCGATCAAACCGCGTCCCAGCGTGAGCGCCCCATGTTGCGCCAGAATAAATGCCATGTGGTCTTTGACAAAGGGGCGCAAAGCCGCTGCAAAATCTGCCGTGCCCTGCGTCTGGTAGGGTACCATGGGAATTTCACCAATGGTGCCTTCCACCTCGGTCAGGATACACGATTCTGGCGTAGTATTCGTGATGGCAAAAGACAGTACATGACGCGGATGCGCGTGGATAACCGCCTTGGCATCGGGACGCTCGGCATAAACACCCAGGTGCATGCGTGTTTCGGAGGTTTTCTGTCGCGTGCCAGAAATTTGATTTCCCGCCATGTCCAGCACGACCAAATCATCCGGTTTCATAAAGCCCTTGGAAATCAGGGTTGGGGTGGCCAGAACGCGATCTGGCCCCAGCCGATAACTGATATTACCTGCGTTACAGTCGGCCATATCCTTCAGCCACAAGCGGCGGCCAATTTCACAAATCAGTTCACGCGCTTCACTTTCGCCAATTCTTGCTTCATCTTCGGGCGATCCCCACAGTTTTTCCCCAGCCATGCCCTGCTCCTTTTCTCCACACATTTGGTATACTAAAAGAGATGCGCCCTTGCTTTCGGCTTCCTTCTGGTGCATACTAAAATGGTTTGTCGGGGATTTCGAGTAAAATAATCCCACTCTCTTTAGAAAACCTGGAACCCACTCATGTTTCGCCCCTGTATCGACCTCCATCAAGGAAAAGTCAAGCAAATCGTGGGCGGCACGCTCTGCGATGGAGCCGCTCCCATTACCAATTTTGAAACCAGCCGCTCCGCAGCGGATTTTGCGCGTTTGTTCAAAGCGGATGGATTGCGCGGCGGACACGTCATCATGCTCGGACCGGGAAACGAGATAGCCGCACATGAAGCGCTGGACGCATATCCGGGCGGGTTGCAAATTGGCGGCGGCATCACCCCGACTAACGCGCCAGAGTGGTTGGCCACCGGAGCGAGCCATGTGATTGTAACCTCCTGGGTATTCCGTGAGGGACGCGTGGATTGGCAGCGCCTGGACGAATTGATTTGTGTCGTTCCCCGCACGCGACTGGTGCTTGACCTCAGTTGCCGCAAGCGCAGTGACGGTAAATACTATGTGGTGACGGATCGCTGGCAAAGATTTACAGAAACGCAGGTGAATTCCGAAACGTTGCTCCTGTTGGGCAAGTACGCCGATGAGTTTTTAGTGCATGCCGTGGATGTGGAGGGAAAGCAGCAAGGGATGGACACTGAACTCGTAACGTTGCTTGCAGCAGATTCGCCCATTCCCACCACGTATGCGGGCGGGGTACGAAGCATTGAAGACATGCGGTCGTTTTATCGGCTCACTCGGGGACGCCTTGGATTTACGATTGGTAGCGCGCTGGATATTTACGGCGGGCCGCTTTCGTATACCGAGGTGGTGCGGGCCGCACGTGATATTGACGCGCTTTCCAAATAACCAGTGCCGCATCTACGGTCACGCAGCACTAATTGATCGTAGTGAATCGACGCGTGTCTGACTGCGGGCTGAGTTTTTCAAAGCGATATCCTTCTTTTTGGAAAAACTCAATGATGGATGGCAAGGCTTCCATCGAGTGTTTTTTGGTGTCGTGCATTAACACGATCGCAAAATTGCGGTTGTCCGCTTTGGTGTCGTGGATGATATTTTTCAAGACCGTTTCTTTTGTTGCGCCGGGCTTCCAATCCTGTGCATCCGCCGTCCAGTCAAAATAGGAATACCCGGCTTTTACCACGGCGGTTATAACCGCGCGCATTTGCGCTTGGCTCACCTGTGTCGTGTTGGAACCATAAGGGAATCGCATGATGCGGGTGTGCAACCCGGTGGAACTGGAAAGCGAATCATCCTGTTTATTTAAGTCTTTCATAAAATCATCGACGTTTTTATAGTTCTTTGCGTTGTGCGAGAAGGAATGGTTTCCAATCGCTTCCCCTTGGGCGATCATGCGTTTGAAAAGTCCAATCCCCTCCGCGCTTTTATTGCCGCAGACAAAAAAAGTGGCGGGCACGTTATACTTTTTCAGCGTGTCCAACACCCGTCCCGTATATTCGGAAGGGCCATCGTCAAACGTGAGATAAACTGTTTTTGTCACCGATGTCAACTGAGTCCCAGACGTCAAAGCAACCGTTTTAGTGGCAGTTGTCAGTTGCGTTTCCGATGTCAAGCAAACTGCTTGAGTTACAGTTGTCGCTTGTGTGTCGGAAGTCCGTTGCGTTTCTTTGGCCTCCTCTGCTCCAGCAGTCCCTACCAATAAGCCACAAAACAACACAACCAACAGACGAACCTTCATGATTCAACCACCCTTCTATTTTCCTTGCTCGGAATTCAGCGCTATTACTGCTTTATGCTTTGGGCTTGGGCGTTGCAATCGGGAAATGAACGGTGTCGGAGTCATGCTTCAGCGTTTCGAACTGATAGCCTTGCGATTGATAGAAATCAATGATTTCCGGCAACGCCTCCACCGTAGGGCCGTGCCCTGAACCATCATGCAGGAGAACAATCCGATAACTCTTGGTTCCTTGCTTGGTGGTTGTCTTTATATTGGTAAGTATCTGTTCCTTTGTCTTTCCAATCTTGGCATCATAATCAATCCCGCTGGCATTCCAGTCAAAATAAGCATAGCCCGCTTGTTCCACGGCGGGGCGAATGTCCACCATTCGGTTGAGTCCCGCGCCATTCTTGCCGCCGTTCCAGTTATTCGAGCCGTTGGGAAAACGCATAATATCGGTGCGTACCCCCGTAAAATTAAAAATCAGGTCTTCTTGCTTTTTCAAATCCGCCACAAACAGTTCTGGGCTTTTATATATCTGGGTATTGTGCGAATAGGTGTGGTTGCCAATGGCATGGCCTTCATCGACAATGCGTTTATAGTACTCAGCATTGGTGCCACCGATGACGAAAAACGTGGCATGCACGCCCTTTTCTTTCAGGATGTCCAACACCTTGGGGGTAAGTGCGGTGGGGCCATCGTCAAAAGTCAGATAAACGGTTTTGGTCCCAGACGTTACCGCTGCTGTTGATGCGGCCGTTGGTGTCGCGACGGAAG
>DNPO01000329.1:0-3968 GCA_003501375.1 Candidatus Sumerlaeota bacterium
TGGTGCAGCAGCACGTGGTTCAGCACGCTGCCCAGAGTGTAGCGCGTATCCTCACGTTCCACTGCATCCTGCACCGCATCCGTAATGGCCATGCCCAGCGAACCAGGCGTATCCGGGTTTTCTGCTAGGATACTACGGCCGAACGCGGTATCCATGGACGGACTGGGCACGCAGGTCGCCCCCCAGGTTTGCATCAACAATTTGCGAAAGGGCTTCTGCTCAAAACTAATGCGCACCATGTAGACTTTGCATTCAAGCCCAAACATTTGCGCACCCAGGGCGATGGAGCACCCCCACTGGCCCGCTCCCGTTTCGGTGGTCAGGCGTTTGATGCCGAATATCTTGTTGTAATACGCTTGCGGAATGGACGAGTTCATCTTGTGGCTGCCGGCGGGCGAAACACTTTCGTCCTTCAGATAAATCTTGACCGGGCAACCCAGGGCTTTCTCAAACTCATACGCACGACGCAAGGGAGTGGGACGCCAGAGCACATACTTCTCCAGAACGGGTTCGGGAATGTCAATCCATCGATCCGTAGACATTTCCTGTTCAATCAGGTTCATGGGGAAAACGGGAGCAAGCGCATCCGGGCCGATGGGTTGTCCATCCGGGCCAAGCGACGGCGGCAATGGCGAAGGCAGGTCTGCCTGAATATTGTACCATTGACGCGGCATCTCGTCTTCGGAGAGAAGAATTTTCGTGCTCATCTTTGGGTCCTTTCAATAAGTTACATCCCCGAAAGGGGATCGACCATCTTAGGAGAGGAAACCAAGAGGTGCAAGCGGTTTTGGGGCAAAAATTCATTATTTCTTGACTCTTTCCCTTTCCAACCGTACATTGAATACTGCGGTTTGGGCACTTTGCGGCCCACCGGCTCAACCAGCCGCCACTTTACCTCTCAAGGAGCGAACGTCCCATGTTTCAAGGTTCCATCACTGCCATCATTACCCCCTTCAAGAACGGCAAGTTCGATAAAGACGCCTTCGCTAACTTGATTGAATACCAAATCGCCAACGGCACCACCGCCATTGTCCCCTGCGGCACCACGGGCGAGTCGGCCACCATGAGCCACGCTGAACACCACGAAGTCATCGCTTTCGCCGTCGAACAAGTCCGCCACCGCATCCAAGTCATCGCGGGAACCGGTTCCAACAGCACCTCCGAAGCGCTCGACCTGACCATTGCCGCCCGCGATTTGGGTGCCGATGCCGCGCTGCTGATCTCCCCCTACTACAACAAGCCCATGCAGGAAGGCATATACCTGCACTATACGACCATTGCCCAGCAGTCCAAGATTCCGCTGGTGGTTTATAACTGTCCCGGACGCACCGGCAGCACCATTTCGCCCGATACCGTGGCACGCTTGAGCGAGGTTCCCGGCATCGTTGCGTACAAGGATGCGGTCGGTTCCATTGACCACACCAGCGAAGTCATCAGCAAGTGCGGCATCACTGTCCTGAGCGGCAACGACTCCATGAACCTGCCGATTATCGCGGTGGGCGGCAAGGGATCGATCAGCGTGCTGGCAAACTTTGCCCCGCGCGCCAACGCTGATCTGTGCAACGCCGCGCTGGAAGGCCGCTGGTGCGAGGCGCTGGAACTGCACAAGAAATATTTCAATCTGTCGCAAACGCTGTTTATCGAGTCGAACCCGATCATGGTGAAGGCCGCTTGCGAAATGATGGGCCTGTGCGGCGGTGAAATTCGCATGCCGCTGACGCCCGCAGCCGACACCAACCGCGCCAAACTCCGCGCCAGTATGCAAGCGGTGGGGTTGGTGCAATAAGACAAGATTTTTTCGACAGGATTTACAAGATTCACAAGATTAAAACTTTGGTTTTTCTTGTTTTTAAAATCTTGTGAATCTTGTAAATCCTGTCGAAAAAAGTGGAGAGGGCGCAGATCATGCAAATTCAACTTCCTGTTGATCAGTCCAAAATTGTTCATTTCTGCCAGAAATGGCAAGTCCTGGAATTTTCCTTGTTTGGTTCAGTACTGCGGGATGATTTTCGCCCAGATAGTGACGTGGATGTGCTGGTTACGTTTGCAGAGGGAAGTCCGTTCTCATACATGGATTGGCCCGACATGCAGGACGAGTTGAAAAGCATTTTTGGCCGTGAAATTGATCTGATCTCTTCACGGGGATTGCGCAATCCGTATCGACGCAAGGAAATTTTGGAAACCCGCGAGGTACTCTATGCGGCGTGAATCAAACGACGCCAGCCATATCTGGGATATGATTCAGGCCGCCCGTGGAATCCACGCCAGCGTAATCCGCTCGTCCTCCGAGGAATTTGTGCGAGATGAAGATTTTCGTCTCGCTATCGAACGACGGTTTGAGGTACTGGGCGAAGCAGCCCGTCGGGTGTCGGATGCTCTTCGAGAGCAGCATCCTGAAATTCCCTGGCGTGGCATTATTGCCCAGCGAAACATGCTTATTCACCAGTACGATGATGTGGATGACCAACTTTTGTGGACGGTTGCCACGAAACAAATACCGGAGTTGTTATCATTACTCGAAGCAATCAAATTTGGTTTTCAGCCCCCAGAAAATATTCCATGAGTAATGCCACCCCTCCCACCATCACCCGCGCGACGCGCATCGACATTCCAGGCATCCTGGCGGTTCAGCGGCGCGCGTTCGTGTCCGAGGCGAAAATTTACGGCGACCACATCCGCCCGATGGTGGAAACCGAAGGCATGTTTGCCGAAACGTTTGATGAAGGCGTGGTTTTGAAAGGCATGGTGGACGAGCACATCATCGGCTCCGTGCGCGCGCATCACACAGAACCGGGCCGTTGCTACATCGGACGATTGAGCGTTGATCCCGATTTTCAAAACCGCGGTTATGCAAAAGCACTGCTTCGCGCGGTGTATGACCACTTTCCCGATTGCGACATTTTCGAACTTTTTACCGGCGCGCGTAGCGAAAAAAACAATCGGTTTTACGAATCGTTGGGCTACGAACGGTTGGGCGTTACCGACCCAACCAAACCCGAGCAGTACACGTATGAACTCCACAAAAAATCCCGAAAGGATATTCCTCATAAAATGACCACCCCTATTATCATGTGTGGTGCAGCGGGCCGTATGGGCCAGGCTATCTTACGCTGTGCCTCTGAAAACCCCGCTTATACCATCATCGGCGGAACCGAAATGATCGGATCGCCCCTGATCGGCACCACCGTGGGCGCGCTGCTTGGCAAGCCTGCTCTGGAGGCTCCGATAGCCGGTTCGCTGGCCGCTTTGCCCAATACCGCGGGCGCTGTCGCCATCCACTTTTCTTCACCTCAAGCAAGCATTGATCAACTAACCTGGTCAGTAGCCAACAAACTGCCCGCAGTCATTGGTACCACGGGCTTTGACCACGATCAACGCATCATGATTGAGGAAGCGGCTTCGCAAATCCCGATTGTCTATGCGCCCAACATGAGTGTTGGCGTCAATACGCTGTTCAAAATCGTCGGAGAAGTTGCGCGGATTCTGGGCGAAGACTTTGATGTGGAAATCACAGAGATGCACCACCGCTTCAAAAAAGATGCCCCCAGCGGTACCGCACGTCGCTTGGGCGAAATTGTCGCGCAGGCAATGGGCGGCAGTTACGAAGAACTCGTGGTGGATGGTCGCAGCGGCATGCCGGGAGAGCGTCCTTCGCGTCAGATTGGCATGCACGCAATCCGCGGGGGCGATGTGGTGGGCGACCACACCGTTACGTTTGCGGCGCTCGGCGAGCGCATCGAACTCACACACAAAGCCCACAGCCGCGATACGCTGGCACGTGGATCGCTCCGCGCAGCGGCGTGGCTCATCGGCAAAGCGCCCGGTCTGTACGACATGCAGGATGTGCTGGGATTGCGATAAACCATCCTCACACCCGAAGTAATGGTAAAATCCGAGCCAATTCCAAAACTCTTGACGTCAAGGAACTTTTCGTTCCGTAGGAACGTTTGATTTTAGCCCGGCGCTTT
>DNPO01000329.1:4229-8269 GCA_003501375.1 Candidatus Sumerlaeota bacterium
CCGGCGCTTTAGCGCCGGGTAAGAAATGAAAAAGATGCGTCCCATCGGGACGGTTGAAGCATGTTGATTTCCGTGGGTACATTCGCGGCTCAACCGTCTTATCTTTCACCAAGAAAAAGAGGCTCATCTGTGTTTTGATGGTGCTTGGGGTTGTAGTTCAACCGCGTAGCGGTTGCATATCTTAGCCTGGGGTTGCCGAGGAACGAGGCTACCCCAGGAAGAGGTAAATAAACAATGAACCCCGTAGGGGTTCTACAAGGTATTGGTTTTCAAGGAGTTACACAGCGCCCCCTTGTTGAACCCTTACAGGGTTCATTTTTTAGAGAGTACGCCTTCCCCGGGGTAGCCTCGTTCCTCGGCAACCCCGGGCTAAGATATGCAACCGCTACGCGGTTGAACACATATGAGCCGAAAAAGAAAGTGTTGATTCCAAACAATGCCTCAGCGTTCGCGCTTGATTATGGGGAGCCTTATCGCCGCTTTGTTATTCGCAACCGTTCTGCGTTTTGCGATCTGGCACGTTTATATCCAACAGCCCCTTGTGATCGCCAACAGCGATACGCCCTCTTACTGGCTTAGCGCCATCAATCTCTTGCATCACGGCGCATTTTCCTGCTCCCCCGTCGCGCCGTTTGCCCCCAACATCATGCGCACACCTGGCTACCCGGCATTTTTGAGTCTGTGCATTCTGCCATTTGGCGAGAGCCAACCAGCCGTTACGTTTGTGCAAGTGCTGCTTTCCCTGTTGCTAATACTGGGCATCTGGCAGATGGGGACGCGCACCTTCGGACGCGGAGCGGGCTTGGTTGGTGCACTCCTGTTTGCGTGCGATATACCAACAGCAATTTGTGCCAATACCGTCATGACGGAGACGCTGTTCAGTGTCTTCTTGTTTGCGCTCATCGCTACGCTCTTTCCTACGTTGGGAAAAATGGATAAACCCAATCTGGGCCGATTGTTCCTCGCGGGACTGCTTTTGAGCACACTCACGCTGATTCGCCCGGTGGCGCAATTTTTCTGGATTTTTCTCCTCCCGTTCCTCTTCTTCGCCCTGCCTCGTCCACGCCGCTACCCCAAACTCGCAGGGTTTCTCCTTTTCGCACTCCTGCTGCCCGCCGGCTGGACGGTGCGAAACTGGGTGCAGGTTGGCTCCCCGGTCTATTGCTCCATTAGCGCCATCAACCTGTACACTTACCGCGCCGCTTGGGATCAGGCACGCGTGGAAAAACGCGACTTTGAAACACTCAAAGCCGAATTTGAGCAAAACGTTGCCAAGCAGCATCTTAGTCCAGCAGAGGAAGTCCGCTTCATGAGCCATGAAGGCATTCGCATCCTGTTCGCCCACCCGGGGCTAACCGCTTTGCAGGGATTTCAAGGCGCGGTGAAGATGATGTTGGGCATTTCCAACAGCGGGCTGGACTATCTGTGGCAACCGCGCGATTCCTGGGACATGGCCAGCAGCCTGAACAACCCGAGCGAAGTGGGCGCGAAAACCGTTTCCAAAGCGTTAGCCGCACCGCTGTGGATTATCGGGCTCAAACTCGGCAGTGCCCTGCAACTGCTGCTGGTTTACACAGGCATCGCATTTGCCTTCTGGAAAATACTGTGCGATTCTGGGTGGAAGGCTCCGACCAATCGCGCCCTGCGTTTTTTCTTCTGGCTGAATGCCCTCGCCGTGTTATATTTTCTTTTAGTCTCGGTGGGCGCTGAAACGAATTCCCGTTTCCGCGTTCCTATCCAACCCCAACTCTGTCTGATGAGTGGGCTGGGCTGGGCTTACTTGATAAAAAAATATCCGCTGCAGAAGAAAGGGGTCTAAACCATGCCGTCGTACATAAATTGGGATGCTTCATTAGAACTCGATCTGCCGCAAATAGACAACGATCACCGGGAATTGGTAAAAATGGTCAATCGGCTTCAAGTTGCAATGGAAGCCCATGCGGAAAAAGGGATTTTGGCCGATATATTTTCCCGGCTCACAGAATATGCCACAACGCATTTTAAGACCGAGGAACAGTTTATGGCAAAAATAGCCTACTCGGACTTGCAAGCGCATATTCAACTACACCGATCTTTTGTGGTAAAAATATTTCAAATGACCGAGGATTATCTCTCGGACAAAGAGACGGGCAACAACCTCCTCGAGTTCTTAAAGTTTTGGTGGGTTGCGCACATCAAATCGGAAGATTACAAATATCTTGTCGAATACCGGAACAAAAAACTTGCCAATAAAAACATGAACGACATGCTGGATTGGTAAATTTCCACAGTTAAACCGGCGAAACGTTTCGCCCACCCATATCACACGAAAGAATCCCCTCTCACATGGCTCAGTTCGTTTTCACGATGTACAAAATGACCAAGTCCTACGGCCCAAAAACCGTGCTCAAGGACATCAACCTTTGCTTTTATCCCGGCGCAAAAATCGGTATCGTCGGCGATAACGGCTCGGGTAAATCCACCCTGCTGAAAATCATGGCCGGTCTCGACCACGATTTCCAGGGTACCGCCGAACCGGAAAAAGGCATCCGCGTCGGCATCGTCCGCCAGGAACCGCAACTTGACCAATCGCTCAATGTGCGCGAAACGGTCGAGACCGCTTTCAGCGAGATCAAAGGCATGCTCGATGAGTTCGACGGCATCACGGCCAGCATGGCCGAGCCAATGACCGATGAGCAAATGGACAAGGCCATGAACCGCATGGCCAAACTGCAGGACTCGCTCGATGCGGTGGACGGCTGGAACCTCGACCGCCATGTGCAGACCGCTGCTGACGCGCTGGTGCTGCCACCCGACGATCAGAGTGTTACCACCCTCTCCGGCGGTGAACTGCGCCGGGTTGCCCTCTGCAAGGCCCTTCTTGAGAAGCCGGACATCCTCCTGCTCGACGAACCCACCAACCATTTGGACGCTGAAACGGTCGAGTGGCTGGAGCAGCAACTCCGCGAATATCCCGGCACGGTCATCGTCGTCACCCATGACCGCTACTTCCTCGACAACATCACCAAGTGGATTCTCGAACTCGACCACGGTAAGGGCATTCCGTTCGAGGGGAATTACTCCTCGTGGTTGGAGCAAAAAATCGCGCAGATGGCCCAAGCCGAGAAGAAGGAATCCGACCGTCGCTCGTCGCTGGACCGCGAACTGAAGTGGATTCGCATGAGTTCCGAAGACCGCGATCAGGAGCACCGCAACCGCGTGCAGAACTACGAGAGTTTGCTGGTGAATGAGCGCGCGATTTCCGACGGCGCGTCCGTGATCGAAATTCCCTCCGGCGCTCGCCTCGGCGAAAAAGTGCTGGAGTTCCACAACGTTACCAAGGGTTTTGAGGGCCGCACGCTTATCAAAGACCTGTCCTTTATCTTCCCACGCGGCGCAGTGGTTGGCGTAATCGGCCCCAACGGTGCGGGTAAGAGCACGCTTTTCCGCATGATTGCCGATCTGGACAAACCCGACAGCGGTGAAATCGTCCACGGCGACAAGGTCGAACTGGCCTACGTCAATCAGCAACGCGACGATTTGAATGATGACAACACGGTTTGGGAAGAAATCAGCGACAAGCAGGAACTGATCGACTTGGGCGGGAAGGAAGTCAACTCGCGCAACTACTGCTCGCGCTTCAACTTCCGCGGAACCGACCAGCAGAAACGCGTCGGCGATCTGTCCGGTGGAGAACGTAACCGCGTTCACTTGGCCAAACTCGTCCGTCGCGGCGGTAACTTCCTGATGCTCGACGAACCGACGAACGATCTGGACGTTCACGCGTTGCGTATGCTGGAAGACGCCATCAACACGTTCACTGGTTGCGCGCTCATCATCAGCCACGACCGCTTCTTCCTCGACCGCGTTTGTACGCACCTCCTCGTCTTTGAGGGCGATGGCGCTGTGCGCTGGTTCGAGGGTAACTTCCAGGACTACGAGCGTTGGCGCAAGGAAACTCAGGGTGGCGATCTGTTCTCCAACCGCCGCTCCAAGTACCGCTCGCTGACGCTGCAAAAATAAACCAACATCAATACCGCAGGGGCGCTGCCCCCGCACCC
>DNPO01000406.1 GCA_003501375.1 Candidatus Sumerlaeota bacterium
TCCAGTCTGGAAGAATCCTCCTCCGCGCTGGAAGAACTCGCGGGCCAGGCCACAGGCAATACGGAGAAGGCAAAACTTGCCGCCAGCGGCGCAGAACAAGCCCAGAAAACCGCCGACCAGGCCAGCGGCGCCATGGAGCAGACGGTGAAGGCGATGGAGGAAATCAAGACTTCGTCCAGCAAGATTTCCGGTATCATCAAAACCATTGAGGAGATAGCGTTCCAAACAAACTTATTGGCATTGAACGCAGCGGTGGAAGCTGCGCGCGCGGGTGAGCATGGCAAGGGATTTGCCGTGGTAGCGGAAGAAGTGCGCAACCTGGCGCAACGCTCCGCCGTTGCCGCCAAAGACACCGCCACTTTAATCGGCACCAGTGTGGAACAGTCACAGCGTGGCGCAGAGGTGGTGGTGAAAGCAGCCGACGCCATCTCGCAAATCCTGGAGATCGCCCAAAATGTCGCGAGTAATGCACGGGAAGTCACCTCTGCGTCCGAAGAGCAATCCACCGGCATTGGACAGATCAACAACGCCGTGGCGCAAATGGACAAAGTAACCCAGCAGGTTGCATCGAACTCCGAAGAAACCGCTTCCGCCAGCGAACAATTGTCGGCGCAAGCAGCGCAAATGAACACCATCGTCAGCCAGTTGGCCGCGATTATTGGGGGTGGCGGAACTGCGCTGGCAATGGCACCGGCGCAATACCGTCCTTCTGTTGCGGTACACGGGGCGGCGGGCGGTCATCAACAGCCCTTGCGCCGCCCAACCCAACAGTCCACTGCGCTCCTGGGCCACAAACCCGCCGCCGGTAGCAAAGCGGCTGCCCAAATCCCGTTCGATGAGGATGAAGGGAATTTCAAAGACTTCTAAAAAATCTGAGCGTAAAAAAACCTCACCCCCGCGGGACAGAGAACTGCAAAACTTAATCGTTTTGCGGTTCTCTGCCCCACGGGGGTGAGGTTTTTTACGCTTACCGCATCTTCGCCTTGACTAAAAACTGACGTTTTTTATAGGATAACAGGCGTGGAGCGGGAAAATTTCGGAAGGATATGGAAGAAATGGCATGCCTGAAATAACCCGTTTTTTTGGAATTGTGATTTACATGTACTACGCGGAACATAACCCACCCCATTTGCATGCAGAATACCAGGGGGCAAAAGCAGTGGTGGATTTTAACGGAAATGTATTGCAGGGCAGTCTTGGGTCTCGGACAGCGCTCCGGTTATTGCGCGAATGGATCGACCTGCACGCTTTGGAACTTCTTGATGATTGGGAATTTGCCCGGACGGGCCAGGAAATACGAAAAATTGCCCCGCTCGATTAAGGAGGTTGCCATGTGGAAATTGAACGAGGTAAAAAACATCCGCTACGTGGAAGACTGGGTTCTTCACGTTGTTTTCGATGATGGGGTCGAAGGGAACGTGGACCTGAGCGAATATGTGGGGTTGGGCCCAGTTTTTGAACCGCTGCGCGACAAGCAATATTTTGCTTCAGCCACGGTCGCAAACGGAACGGTCTCTTGGGCAAATGGGGCGGATATTGCACCAGAAACGCTCTATGAAAAGTTGGAATCCGCTCACAAAATGCTCGAAAAGACAGCTTGATGCGTAGAAATCGGGGCAATATCTAATTTAAACAACTTGAGTTGCTGTAAACATGATCCTGCCCCCGTTTCTTGTCCCCGATTTCCAGATGCCAAAAACAATCCCCAACAGTATGATCCAGTCCCTAAAACCTCGCTTGCATTTACTTGACACAATGAGCAACTTCTTAAAAAATCCCTTGCTTTTTCAATCAGCATTGCGTAAAGTCCCGCCTTGTGTTGTAGGTTGTTGTTTTTTTGTTGTGCTCTATGGTTGTGGTGTAGTACAGTCAACACATGTTACATAAACTTCAGAAACGTGCCAGATAATTCAAATGAGGGACATTAGATCATGACTCTTTGTCTCGTGGTAGCGGATGCAGACGGAAAACACGGTGAGAAACTGCAAATCCGTCAAGTAATCGAAAGTCTTGTCTATCAGTATACAAATAAATCTGTTTCGGTAATGTTTGATGTTTTTCTCCACAATGACCGTGACAAACCCTGTAGCCTTCTTCTTGTGCACAGAGGTCTTTGTGAGTGTGAGTTGAAGAAAACAAGTCTTCTCTCCGACCAGTATGAAAACCCATCCGAATGGGGAGATGGCAAAGTCGATAGAATCAAGGTGTTACGTGCCATCTATAATGACAGAATCGTAAAGGAAAACGGCTATGGTTTTTATGAACGCCAAGATTACTATAGCCTGCAAAAAGAAGCTACGTCGCCCATTGTTCCGTGTTGCCCAAACCTAAAGGAAGATCTTTTTATAGATGAGAAAAACGGTTGGCCGACGGATGTTTTCCCACCATTTTCCGCCTTTCAAGTGGGGCCTTTTCAACCGGGAGATTCATGGTTCCGTGTGGAAATGAAAATTAGTGGGTTATCTTATGAGTATCTGGTGGAGAACCCGGTTTATTTTTGGGTGGATGGCCCAGATCGTGTTAAGAGAGAAATAGAAACCGCAGATATTCCCCTGCGTGGGTATATGTCCCCTAAGTATCAGACGGTTTTTGACGAGCGAATATCTACCCACATTTTAGATCCAAAGAATTATGATGTTGTGGTACATCGTCTTGGAACCAACCTGGTGGATACAGATGTCTGTTGTTCGCCGTGTTCCGGGGATGAATATCTTGCCTCCATCGCCCACCCGGAAGTATCCAAAAGGGCTTATCATTTTACCACACGTTCTTCCGCGTTTTGGATCGATATGCATTATGTGAACGATTCGAGGATTGTCCAAAACGAATCAGTGTGTGCCAGTCTTGTTGGTGTTGCGTAAGACTGGGTGGCCCATAATTATGTCGCATTGTAATGATACAAAAGGGTGTCATAACCGACACGTTCTTGCAGATTTTATTAAAAAAGAATCTGTACGGGTTGCCTCTTCTCCCTTAGATGCTCAGCGTTGTGTAAACGAGAATGCTTTTTGTGGCTCGTTGTTGTCTCCCGACAGTTTATCGGGGGGATGCGCTAATTATAACAGTTGGTGGGAACAAGAATTATTCGATCTCTTGTTAGCCAACGCAGATAAATTTGTTGCTGACTATACCTACATGGCTTGTGCGGAAGCATGGTTTCAGATGGCTTCCGAAAAAAGTGGTTATAAGACCGAACCGTTACGATCTCACTTTTCCCAACTCATACGCAATGAGGGAGATGCGGCGATTGCCGTTGCTCGTAGTCTTGGATCTAGCAAAAACGTTGAGAGGTTTTTGGAAAACCCCAACTTATCTGCGCTTCCGGCGTTTATAAATTGTGCTGGTGAATTGGCTGAGAGAGCAAAGCAAAGTGAAGAATTTGCATCTGCTTTTCTCCAGTGTTTGCTCCGAGTTGCTGAGCATTATCCCGAACAAGCGAAAAGTTGGGTTAATACTTGTGTGGACATTGCATTACTCAATATTGTAAAGCATCATTCATTATTAGCGAATTATTTGGGCGCACTAAACCCTGCAGTTGGGGAACTTGAGCGCGTACTTTTTAAAATAAACGAAGCAATAAATGCGATTTCTAACGGAGATCAGGTGGCGGCAATTCGGTTGGCGCAGGGATGTTATGTTTCTAAATTTCATGGTCGTCCTTGTAGGGAACATCGAAAAGTACCTCCTAAGCACAATACGTATAAGTTGAGACTGTATGGACAGGGCGCGGATAGTGGTATACCCTCCATTGATGGTGAAATAGCGGACATTTCAGATGGAATCTTTGCAGAAGATGGCGCAGGACTTGCGGGCAGAGGAATTCGTTTTAGGAGTGCTGCTTGGACGTTTATAGATACTACTTACCCTCCTGAGGATATAGACGCATACGGAATACGTATCAAGGCGCGGGCAATTTCGGCTATACCGAATGGTGGTAGTGGTCATAGCATCGCCGACAGTTACACGATACCGAATGACAGAACTTTACTGGCGCAGATTATTTATCCAAATGGACAAACGTTTGTGTGTTGGTCGTGGCCTGTTCGCGCCACTCCGTACCCGCCGGAATTCAATGTGTTGGATGGAGCCGCCGTTATTTTCCTTGGTGAGCCGTTGGATGCGGCAGAATATCTGCAAAATTTTATAACTTGGCAACGGGATATTAGAAATTTCCCGCAATGTCCCTACGGAAAAGATGGACAAATTGCGTAAAAACGTTCGAATGATAAGCCCATTTTTATGGAGTGATTCATTATGTCCGCTACTGCAGTACCAAAATATCGCGAAACATGTTACGGTAAGGGACATGCATCCCTTCCGGGCAAGAATTTTCAGCGTGCAACGTTTGAGAGTTGTACGTTTTCAAACTTAGATGGTAGCGGAGTCGATTTTTCTGGTTCTAACTTTTCAGGATTGGTCTTTGAGGGACAAATAAAGTTTTGCGGTGCAAACCTAACAGACGTCAAGTGTCTGGCGAATGTTAAAGGGTTAGACAAAGCAAGTTTAATTTTTGATGATGATAGGGTGGTTGATGGAATTGATCTCGAAGAAGTTGCAAAAAAAGGAAATGTAGACATTGCCGCAAAGTTGCGAGCGGTTAGAAAAATTAGTCAACTCAAACGAAAACATAGGTACACATACCGGATATTGCAGTCTTTGTGCGCTTGTGGACGGGAACCGTTGCGACTTGTTTGGTGGATGGTGGGAGTGGTGGTTGGTTTCGGCTTCTTTTATGGGGGGGGAGCACAGAGTCAGGGGGGAATTCTCCCTCACTTGATAATGTCGGAGGGGGAAGCCACGAGCCCCTTAACATTGCCACAATGTTTTGGATTTAGCGCCATGACGCTGTTAAATTTTAACAAGCCAAATGTTATCTGGTGGGATACTGTAACCGATATTTGGGTTACAACAGAAATAGGAATAGGGTTTATTTTTTTAGGAGTTTTTGTCTCTTTGCTTGCCACTTGGCTTCTTCAAGACAAATAGAAAAATGTAGGGAGGTACGATTGGTGTTTGGAGACAGGACACTCTATCCTCTTCCTTACCACATCCTTGCTTTGTTGACCAGTTCTTCCAATTTTTGCAACGCTTGAACGGGGGTGAGGGAGTTGATGTCGGTGGAGCGGAGGGCTTCGAGTGCGGGATGGTCGAGGCCGTCGAAAAGGCTGAGTTGCACCATGCCGTTGGCGTCGGGTTTTAATTTGACGTGGCGATCGGCGGGCAGGGATTTGGTCGCCGGCGGCAAACCGGATGCGTTGCTGCCAAATTCTAACTGATTCAGGATTTCTTTGGCGCGGTCAATGACCGGGAGCGGCAAACCCGCGATTTTTCCTGCGTAAATACCGTACGAGTGGTCGGCGCTGCCTGCGATGATTTTGTACAGGAACGTGAT
>DNPO01000051.1 GCA_003501375.1 Candidatus Sumerlaeota bacterium
GATTCCATAAGTCAAGCATGAAACGACACCGCACTTGGAAACGGAGGGTATTAATCGGGTCATTTCATTTGCATCCACCGCTCTGCTATTGTTACAATGCGCGTGGTGCGGTCGTTCATAATGACGGCGGTTTCACGCATTAACCCTCTTCTCTTCAGACGCCTGAAAGGTGCACAGTGTCATTGTCCCCTGCAAATAATTCCCCTTCTAAGATGATTAATTTGGGATGCGGCAGTCGCTTCCATTCAGATTGGATCAACATCGACTGCGTGGCGCAAGACCCGTCGGTGCTGGTACATGATTTGTCCAAAGGCATTCCGTTTGGCGATAACACCTGCGATGTGGTGTATCAATCACATGTGCTGGAGCACTTGCCGCGTAATGCAGCCAAAGGCATGTTGCAAGAGTGCCGACGCGTATTACGTCCGGGGGGAATATTACGTGTCGCCGTGCCCGACTTAGAACAGGTCTGTCGTATGTACTTGCAAAAGTTAGAAGCCGCTCTTGCCGGGGATGTTGCTGCGGCACACGACCACGAGTGGATGGTGGTGGAACTTATTGATCAATGTATTCGTCAAAAAAGCGGGGGGGCCATGCGGGAATACCTGCAACGCGATTCGGTTCCAAACTTGGATTTCGTTGTTGCGCGCATCGGCGAGGAGGCACGGGGATTGATCAATAAAACGTCGTCACCGACATCGCCGTCTCTTGTGCTCAAGGTAAAACAGGCCGTCCGGGACGCAGTGGATAATACCCGCCGGGTTGCGTTACGTTTGTTGGGCGGTCCGCAAAGCGATAACGCGTTGGAAATTGGTCGCTTTCGAATATCCGGTGAACCCCATTTGTGGATGTACGATCGGTTGTCCTTAAAAGTGCTGTTGCTGGATGCTGGATTTTCCACGGTGGAAGCGAGCCAGGCCGGTGTTTCCGAGGTAGAAAATTGGGCAAATTACCACTTGGAAGTCCTTCCGGATGGGCGCATTATCAAACCAGATTCGCTCTATATGGAAGCAAAAAAATAGGGGCGTGTTAACCAGAGATCGATCACCGCATGGTTCTATCTCTGGTTAACATCCCCCCCAATGTTCACGAATCAGGATTTGGGCAAGTGTAATTCAAACACACTCCCTTTGCCCAGTTCGCTTTCCACCTCGACACGACCGCGGTGTACCTGCATGATGTGCTTGACAATGGACAGCCCCAATCCCGTGCCGCCCATCTCGCGACTGCGCGCTTTGTCCACGCGATAAAAGCGCTCGAACAGCCGCGGTAAATGCTCCCGCGAAATGCCCGCGCCTTGGTCGCGCACACGGATCACCACGCCCTCGGCAGTTGCTTCCGCGCCGATCTGCACGCTGGTGCTCGGTTTGCTGTAACGGATTGCATTGTTAACCAAGTTGGTAACAGCCTGTTCCAGCAAGGTGGGATTGAAGAAGGCGTTTAACGCTTCGTCACATTGGATTTCCAGTGCAATGCTTTTATTCCGAGCCAGCATCTCGCACAGTTCTGCCGCAGTTTCCAGCGTTTCCTTGATGGAACGATTCTCTTTTTCAAAGGCGACGCGCTTGGAATTTTCCTCCAGCCGCGACAGCAGCAGCAGGTCGTCTATGATAGCGCTGAGCCGATTCGCTTGGCGGCCGATGATTTCGAGGAAGCGCTGCAAGTCTGCCGGTTCGTGCATGCCACCATCCAACAGCGTTTCCACATATCCCTTTACGGAAGTAATAGGCGTTTTTAATTCATGCGAAACATTCGCGACAAAATCGCGGCGCACGGTTTCCAACTGCCGCAGGCGTGTGATGTCGTTTAGTACCAGCAGCGCACCGATTACTTTGTTTTCTGCACTTTTAAGTGCGGTGGTGTGTATCTGCAAACAGCGATCCTGCTCTCCGTCGCGAATGACAATTTCCCCCTCGCCATCGCGGTGTTCCTGCAACGTGGCAGTGGCAAGCCGCTGCACTTCGGTATTGCGCACCGCCTCCTGCAAAGTGCGTCCCGCGCCTAACGCCAGATCGATATGCAACTGACGGCGAGCGGATTCGTTCAGGAAAAGAATGCGGTCCTCCGCATCCAGCGCCAGTACGCCTTCGCGCATGCTCGTAAGCACCGCTTGCTGCTCATTGCGCTGCTGCTCCACCGTGCGAATGCGTTCGCGCAACTGTCCGGCCATCTCATTCATTCCGCGCGTTACGTCCGCTAGTTCCACCGTTTCCGGCAGCGGGATTTTATGATCGAGTTGCCCTGCGGCAAAGCGTTTGAGTCCCTCGCGCATGACCTCCAGTGGGAGCGTGAAATGCCGCGCCAGTAACAGGCTCACCAAGGCGCTCAATCCGGCAGTGATTAACGCCAGCGCAAACAATCGCAGATAAATGGTGCGAAGCGTGTGGTGCAAATCGCCCAGCGATTGCGCCACGCGCACCACCCCCACCACCTTGCCATCGCTTTGCAGTGGCACGGCGACATACAACATTTCCTCCCGCAATGTCTGGCTGAAATGCTCCGCCTTTCCCACCTTGCCTGCCAGTGCCAAACGCACTTCAGGACGATCGGCATGGTTGGCCATTTTTGTTGGGTCTTCCAGTGAATCGCCCAGCACCCTGCCCGAAGAGTGGATGACCGTAATGCGGCTCCCGGACTTTATACTCAGTTGTTTGCAGAGCGGGTCCACCGTTTTCTCGTCCGTAGCAAGGGTCATGCGGTTTTCCAAAACCCAGGCGCGTTGTTGCAGGCTGCCATAAATGTCCTGCCGATAAAACCGCTCAAACAATGTTCCCGCCATTACCGTAACTGCCGCCAGAGCCAGCAACATCACCAGCAAGGTGGAGGGAAATATCTGCCACAACATGCGTTTCGGCCACATGAACTTACTCCTTGAAGCGGTAGCCAACGCCGCGAACGGTTTCGATAAAGTCGCTGGCATCGCCCAGTTTTCGGCGCAAGCTGACGATCTGCACATCAATGGATCGATCCGTCACGCCGTATTTTTCATCATGCGCCCCCGCAACAATCTGCGAACGCGTGAAAACCCAACCGGGTTTTCTGGCCAAAAAGTGCAGAATGCGAAACTCGCTCAAGGTCAGCACAATCGCCTCGCCATTGACCTTTACATCATGCCGGCCGGGGTGAATTTCCAGCCCCTTGTAGTTGATAACATCGGATTCGGTTGTTGCCGGGTCGTCGCCCGAAACACGGCGTAGCAGCGCTTTGATGCGCGCCAGCAGCACCGGCACGCTAAAGGGCTTGGTCACATAATCCTCCGCGCCGTACTCCAACCCGCGCACAATGTCGGGTTCCTCGCCCATTGCGCTCAGGATCAGAACGGGGATGTCGCGTGTGCCGGGCGCATCTTTCAGCAAACGGCACAGTTCCAACCCGCTCATCTTCGGCAGCATCAGGTCGAGCACCAGCAGGTCGATTTCATTCTCGCGCACGGCGCGCAGGCCCTCTTCGCCCGTTGCCGCGGTGATTACTTCATAACCCTTACGGCTCAGGTTGTAACGCACTAGTTCGCGTATATCCTCTTCATCTTCGACAATCAGTATTCTGTGTTTTTTCATGATTTCGCTTTCCTCTGGCTGATATGAAAAGAAAAACATTGACCACGAAAGACACGAAACACACGAAAATCTTCTTTTGAGATTACCCGTTTTTTGCTCCCGGTATCTCTAATTTTTTTTCACGTGTGCTTTGTTTTAAAAAATTTCGTGTGTTTCGTGTCTTTCGTGGTCAATGTTTTGAAGTTAGCCGTTTTTATTCGTGGCTAATCTGTGATGGCGCGCTATTTCTCCACGCGTCCGGTCTTTTTATTTACGTCTCTCCGAACGCAGGAATCAAGCAGGAACCGCACGGAACCCCTGCAAACAGATGGAATTAACCAAACGTTAACACTTTTCACGCTTTCTTTGCACTTGCGATTCATTATTTCCTAACAGGGCTGTGGCAGTGTTACGCCAGCCCGGGAAGAGATGGGGAGGAGCCCGGGTCTGCTAAATTTAAAACCATTTCCCTCATTCAATGCGGAATGGGAAAAACCCAAGGAGGAAGAAAACAATGAAAGAGATGAACAAAAAGGCAGTTGGTTTCACGTTGATCGAGTTGTTGATCGTGGTCGCCATTATCGCGATTTTGGCCGCCATCGCAGTACCCAACTTTTTGGAGGCGCAGGTGCGCGCCAAGGTCTCGCGCACGCAGAACGACCTCCGCTCGCAGGCCGTCGCGCTGGAAGCGTACTATGTCGACTGGAACAAGTACACCCGTGACAGCGACTCGGTGTTGGACTCAAACAGTGAGAAGCAGAATGCTGTTGGAAAGGTAGAGTATACGGACCTCGCCAACGGGATCGTCCAGTTAACCACCCCGGTGGCTTACATTTCCAGCATGTTGGCCGATCCGTTCACCCCGAAGGGTGGTATCGCGCCTGGCAAAACAGCGGGTTCTGGTGTTGGCGCATACGGTTACCGCATTGCCTCTGGCTCTTGGTCGTATGGTACGGACCCAAGCGCCACGCTCACCGCGTTGGGGGTAAGCGGTGCTGGTTATTCGGACATGCAAAACAGTTACAACGCAATGTTAGCGATGGGACCCAAGGCTTGCTTTATGGTAATGGGCGTTGGCCCAGACCAAGTTCGCTGCCGCATGGGCTATAAATGTTTCCCCTTTATGGGAGTCGCAACTGGAGCAGAGGTACAAACAGCAACTGACAGTATAGACGTGTTAGCAAATGCAAATCAAAAGAGCGATGGCGCCAACAGCATGTATACTTCGTATGACTCCACCAACGGTTCGAAAAGCCAGGGCGATATTTACCGCTTTGGTGGAAGTTATACCAGCGGACGTTTCGTGATGGATGGGAAAATTATTGGCTCCGATGGCAAAGTGCCGGAGAACGCTGCCTATGCTGGCGCAATTTGGAATCCGTGATCTGGCTGAATGTTAAGTTGTAAGTTTTCCAGTCCCTTCCAGGCGCGTTCTGCGCCTGGAAGGTTTTCCCATTCTTTCAAGGATAATAACAACAAGATGGAAGCATTGAAAAAGAGTATAGGCTTTTCCGCCTTCTGGGCCATTTTTTCCCTCTGGCTGACGCTCCGCATGCTGGAAGCGGCGGATTTGTGGCCCAGCGCGATTTATCACATCACGCCCCTGCTGGGCGTTTGGGTGGTGTTGGGCGCGTTTGCCTTGTACCACTGTTGGCCTGAAATAGAAAAACGCGCCAGCGCGAAACAAATTTTTGGAACGCTCCTCTTTATTTTTTGCGCAACGTTGCCGGTTTTAAGCGGCGTACTGGGACTCAGTATCCGCGCGGCTCAAATCGGTTTCACGGTGGATTTATAATGGAAAAACTGCGTTCATTTTTTTGGCCGGGACTGGCCTTGTTTGCGCTGATTCTCTGCGCTGATACGTGCAATATTTTGCTGCACAAGCCCGTGCAATACTACGCGGGGACGGGAAACGTAGCAAAGGTTCAGGAGTTTCTCGACCGGGGCTGGGATGTGAACAAGCCGATGGATGACAATTACACACTGCTGATGGTTGCCGCGTGCAACAAGCAAACGGATATGATACAATTTTTGTTATCAAAAAAAGCGGATACGAACTTGTACCCAACCGGGGGATTCACCGCTCTGCACACCACGGTGGAAAAGAGCGATGTCGCATCGGCGGAAGTGTTGTTGCATGCCGGGGCGAACCCAAATTTTGTCAGTCCGTGTTGTCGCTATTCCCCTTTTGATACGGCAGTAATAGGGAAGCGGGACGAGATGATCACGCTTTTACTAAAATTTGGCGGAAAAAGAAGCCTGAGCGCGGACTGATACTTGGGAAGTTCCAAAGTCTGCCTCCGACTAAGCGAACCTTCAAAAGACTATCCACAGATTACGCAGATTTTATTGACGGGGAATTTTGTTTATTGCGATAGATGGAAGCAATGTCTGAATGATTCTGTCTGTCGGATCTGCAGTACCTTGTGGTTTTGCGAGAGATATTTTTCTGCTGAAAAAAAGAGATCAACGGATAGTCGTACGGAGCACGCAGCGAAAACAAAATACGACACGAATAAACAGGATTTACAGGATTTTTTTTGTTCTATCTTGTAAATCCTGTTTATCCATGTTTAATTATTTTTGAAGTTCTCTGCAACCGGATACCTTGCCTTACTTTCCCGGTTTCAGGCCATAATCCGCAATTTTTTTACGGAGCGTATTGCGGTGGATGTTGAGTTGACGCGCCGCCTGTACCTGATTCCAATCGGACGCATCCAACGCACGTTGGATGCAATTGCGCTCAGCCTCCGCGAGCGCTGTTGACCCTTGGGGCAATTCCATCATGACGGTCGGTGCCTCAGGATTCACACCACGTCGTCCTTGACGCAGCAGAGCAAAATCTTCCGGTTGCAACAGGGTGGCGTCGCTCAACAACACCGCGCGTTCCAGCGCGTTTTGCATCTCGCGAATGTTGCCGGGCCACTGGTATGTTTCCAGCAAACGTAACGCATCATCCGTGATGCCGATGAGTTGCTTGTTGTATTCGCTGGCGTAGCGGCGTAGGAAAAAATCCGATAGTAAATGAATGTCCTCGCGGCGTTCGCGCAACGGGGGCAGGTGAATCGCAAAAACGTTGAGGCGGAACC
>DNPO01000337.1 GCA_003501375.1 Candidatus Sumerlaeota bacterium
AGTGGAGTGACGACTGCACCCCCCCCCCCCCAAGTACCCCAAGAATAACTGACCTGTCCCCAAGGGACACCCCCCCCCAGCCACAAGCAGACCACCCCAACCGTGGGGCTGATCATACCACAGCCAAGCGCGCCGACAGTGATCAACAACAGCACGTTAAGCCCACCTTGCAATGGGTGTTCACCCTTGCAGAAACGCCTTACCAGGAACGCCCCAACTCCCGCACCAGTCGTGGCGCCTAGACCAATGAAAGACGCAACCACTATGCTTGTTAGCACGCTTTGGCTGGCCGACACAGAACCGTCAAAAAAGGAGAGGCCATTGGCCACAGAAGAGCCGAGCCAGATTCCGATCAAGGCATTGCGCTCCAGAATCATCACGGCGGCAAGGGCCACCCCGGCGGCGGGGAAGATTGGGGAGATGTTGCCAGGGGAAATGGTTAACAAGAAACTTAGTTTGGCGACCACAGCATACACGGCGGCAACCGCCAGGATGCAGACCGGCGATGAAATCGAACGGGGCTTGGTGCAAAGTTCATTCATATTACAAATACCCTCACCACAGGACCTCCGGCATGATTCCAAAAGCGATAGGCCTTATGTGCAAGCCTCAGACACGCCAACGATTCCCAGATCGTGTGCCATACCCATTTTTAATAACATTTGAGAGTTCCGGGTCGTGTCCCTTTTCTGCTCCCAATGCCTCGTCATCACGGTTGCTAGGAAGGATGCCAGTCGACGATGAAGTCCTCAAATCTCGCGACGTCTCGTTGGACATTAGTGCAACGAGGTGTACTCTAAGGCGATTCGGCTTCTTAGTATCCATAGATCCAATGGCGTCTCCGCTCACCAAACGTCAATTCAGCCGAGAACATGTGACTTTTTTGTCGCTGTTCATGCATACCTATTCTCTCTCCACACACTAGGCCCTGCTCGCCTTACTGTCGAGTTAAAGAGGCAATGCTCGCCACTCGACATTTGCATTCAAGTTTAACGTGGTTTTGCGGATTGAATATCGTAGTCAAAGCGATTGCAGCCTGACGAGTAACCCCAGAAACTAACAAAGTCGTAGAACCTATGAAAACGTGGACGATTGGTAAAAGACAGGTTCTCGGCTTCGCTACTTTGATGGCCGTAATGTTGTGCCTAGGCAGATTCACGTGGTTCAAGATGCTTCGTATTCAACACGAACTCGATGTTGTGACCAAGCCCCACATGCCAGCTCTCAAACTCGCTCAACTCCATGATACCAATTCCAAAGGAATTGGCTCAGGGAGGTAACGAGAATCAACGGCCAAAAGCGGGGAACTGATTGAAACTGCATTGCACCGTCCTATGTGAAGGTAATTGGTTAGCCATTGGATTTTCGCCAGACAAACGATTACAGAATCAAAAATACGATTATAAATGCGGTCTGCTACAAAAAAACAATTACAGTAGAGGTCTGAAATTACAATATCTGGAGCGAAGATTCCTTACAGGGTTGTGATTGATTTGCGGCGAATAGATAAAACCATGCTTGATCTATTCATCCTAAATCAATCAATGGGAGCTGCGGATGTTTCGGGACACTTAAAGTCTCTACTGTTGATTTGGAAATGCCTATCAAATAACGATCAAGCAAGAATAGGCAGCCAACTGGCATCCGGGGCTGACGAAGAATAGAATGCCCACCTTTAAGTAAAGTATACTATACTTATACGAGCGATTTAAGGTTGTTTCGTGAATTTTGGGTCGCTTTTATAGAAAACTTTCAGGTGTTTCGCCGTCCCTAATGGCCAAGTTTCCATACCCCTGCATTCCACCCAGATGTCGCAGGATATTTGCTATCCAAGCGGGCGCATGAGCCGCGTCTTTTAGGAGCTGTCTCTTGTAAGTCGCCGAGAGCCCTCTTTCGAGGCGCTTTATCGTGTTTTTGGTCACATGCGTTTTCCCGACGTAACGTAGAGCCTGAATAATAAGGCCGCTTATTCGTCCAGCCGTTGACATGGTGCGTGTAGAGGCGCGTCGCAATGTAACATTAAGTTTGCCAAGGCGAAAACGCCGGGTGCGACCGTCGATAAGAAAAACAACCTTCGCCGGCACCTGATCGGAGAGACCTAGCATATTGGCCGCCTCAGCTCCTGTGGTTTGCACCCGGAGTGCATGTTTTCTGGCGTAAGCTTTTACCACCTGATCTATATTGGGTGCGGTTAGGCCAACAATTGGGTGTTGTTGTGGGATGTAGTATAAACCCGGAATGACGCGACAAATGATATTGGCTTCAGTTAACCTGGAGAGTGCTGTGTCCACAGCCCTTCGGGAACCAAAACCAACAAAATCCACCGGGGCAAATACCCAACCGGGCTCATGCGACTTGATACGTTTGAGAATCTTTTTCCGGACTGGGCTGGCAGTTTTCATGGGTTCCTATTGTAAGAAAACTGTACACATATTTGTTTCAAAGGCGATTAATTATTCGCTAACAGTGTTTGTAATTTAGTCAGATTCTTGGGATGATTAACAATGCTGGATGGAAGGTGACTACAACCATGTCGGCCTTCTCTTCAAACTCTGGCTCTTACCTTGAGACTAAACCCATCGAATCCGATGGGTTTAGTGCGTATTCTAGGCCAATTCAGATAGGGTTCTGGGAGTTATTCGGACAGTTTTTCGGCCCGTCGGAACGGTGTAAGAAATGGGTTGGCATAACTATTCGGAAATCCCGAATAGTTGTTGCAAGTAACAACGAGAATCAACGGCCAAAAGCATCGAAGGGAACATGCTGTCTGCTGGAGTGTATCGCGAATCTCAACATATTGTGTATATGCCCCGTCTTATTTCGATGTGCCCGGATTCTCTGGCGCAGCCCCAAAGGACACCTTTCCTGCCATTTCCGTGGAATGTTGGTCACGCAGGTGGCCATAGACCTTCATCGCCAGGGCTCCACCATCCTTGTGTCCGAGCCAACGGGCGACGGTTGGAATGTCCACGCCGGACTCAATACTGGTAGTTGCAAAAAGATGCCGTAGATCGTGCTGGGTGATGTGGGGAATGCCGATCTTGCGACATGCACTCTTCAACGCTCCGTTGCACGCAGAGACCTTCGCAACTTTGGCATGAAGGGGATCGCCAGGGTGTTTTGCTTTAAGTCGTCCCAAAAGCTGGCGCATCTCGTCACTCATGGGAACTAACCGCACGCTCCAGTTCTTGGTGCCGGTGACTTCATCACCGCGCACAAGGATCTGGCCTTTTTCAAAATCACAATCCGACCAAAGAATCTTTTGGGCTTCGCCTTTTCNAAATCCGCCGTATGCCAGGAATTCTATCAAGTCGGCTGATGCCTGACTGAATCGCTTATTGACTGCTCGAACTTGTTTGAGGATTTCTTGAAACTGGACTCGGCTGGGGAGTTGAAGCGGCTTTTGCCGCACTTTCATGGTTTTTATAAACCGAGCAGGGTTGTCATAGCGAACGCCCGCCTCAATCGCGATCTCAAGAATACGACGGAAGGTCTGAACAGTCTTGTTGAAGTTTTCTGAGCTACATTTGTAACTGGCAGCCCAAGCTAAACAGTCCTGTTTGGTAAGCTTGCGGATATCTAATTTCCCAAGAGCTGGCCAAGTTTTGAGGATGACATGAATGCGTTCTTCTCTGTGTGCCTTGGTGCGAGGTTTCAGAGAGGCATCCCCCTCCATGCGCTGCCGGAAGATAGCCAGCACATCTTCAAAGGTCATCTTGCCCTCGGCGTAAGCGGTCGAGTGCTCTGCAACCTGCCG
>DNPO01000338.1:0-1754 GCA_003501375.1 Candidatus Sumerlaeota bacterium
CTTCACCTTCTCTTTCGCGGAGAAGCGTGTCGTGAAGCATGCCGTCGGCTGTGTTCTGACTTCCGAATCGTTCTACTCTCCGCCCCCTTCCCATCGCAGTTGCGCGACAGTGGGTTCTAATTTGGCGGATTTCGTCCTCGGTTACAGCGGCGGAACCGTGAGGGAATTTCACCCTCTTCCTTGCAAACCGGCGCGGTTTCAAAAATTGCGCCCGTCCAATTCCGGCGGCATGGCCCTACCTCCTACTACTGCTCGGACGATAAAAGTTGTCGCGGGGTTTGTCAAGAGTAAATCCCGGGCAATTGAAGGGATATTTGGCGTTATTGGGGATACCGCGTTTTCACCCATTCCAGCGCCTCTTCGGCGGTGTGCAGTTCGCCGTCGAGTTGCGCTTCATGAGCAGCGCGGAGTATTTCGCCCATGTGTGGGCCGGGTTTGTACCCGGTACGAATGAGCGCATCGCCATTGAGAAAGGGCGGGGGCAAAACGGGTTCTGTGGACGCCTCGGCATACTCGCGCAGTCGCTCCTGACAAAAAACATAGTTATCTAGATTGCGGTGGCTGGAGAGACAGTCGCATCGGTGCAGCGCCAAGTGCTCGTCAAAATGTTCCTGCCCGATGAAGCGGCGAAGGTTGGAGGGACGCATCTCCTGAACATGCAGAAATTGCATGTGGTCGCGCACCAGCGCTACGATGCGCTCGCGCTCATCGTTGGAAAATTTAAGGCGGCGGCAAATGCCATCCACCATGTCCGCCCCGACGGAGGCGTGCTGGTTAAAGCGGATGCGGTCGGCCATGACGAAGGTTGGCGGTTTGCCGACATCATGCAAGAGTGTCGCAATGGCAAGCGTGGGAGAAGGATCGGGCGGTAAGTGATCCAGCGACAAAACCGTATGGGTAAAAACGTCGCCTTCGGGATGGTACTGGGGCGGTTGTTCCACCCCGTGCATGACTTCGACCTCAGGCAAAACTTCCGATAATAATTTTGTTTCACTTATCAATTGTAACGCTGCGCCCGGGCGCGGCCCGGTGAAGATGCGCACGAGTTCATCGCGGATACGCTCAGCGCTTACGCGGTGAATGCCCGGGGCTTTTTCCTGTATCGCCGCGAATGTTTCCGCTTCAATGGTCAGGTCGAATCGCATGGCAAATCGCACGGCGCGCAAAAGCCGCAACGCATCTTCTTCAAAACGTTGCGCTGGTTTTCCAATGGCTCGCAGGATGCGTGCTTGCATATCAGCCTGCCCACCGGTGAAGTCGCGGATTTCGCCATTTTCGGGATCGTAAAAAAGCGCGTTGATGGTGAAATCGCGGCGTGCGGCGTCCTCTTCCGGGGTGGAAAAACAAACGCTGGTGGGGCGGCGTCCATCAACGTAAGCGCCATCGTTGCGAAAGGTGGCGATCTCGGTTTGCACGCCGTGGTCAATCACGCAGATCACGCCGAATTGCGCACCAATCGCCAGCGCACGGGGAAAGAGCGCGAGGGCTTGTTCGGGCGTGGCATTGGTTGCCACATCAATGTCTTTGGGGTCGCGTCCGAGCCGCGCATCGCGCACGCAGCCGCCCACCCAATATGCCTGAAACCCCGCAGCGCGTAGCGTTTGCGCAACGCGCCGCGCGGCCTTTACTATGGGACTGTCTTCTTGCCATGTAATCATTGATACCCCCAACTACTGAACTTCGTGGGACTCTGCCCCACACCCCGCAAGGAACTTCGTTCCTTGACCTGATAATTTTCCAACAACAAAATCCTT
>DNPO01000338.1:2046-3948 GCA_003501375.1 Candidatus Sumerlaeota bacterium
AAGGATTTTGTTGTTGGAAAATTATAGGGGTCTGGGGAATGAAATTCCCCAGCGGGGGTGTGGGGGCAGCGCCCCCACGAAGTTCAGTAGTTGGGGGTATCATGGATTTCATATCCTTGCGGGGTAAGGTCGGGACGTTGGATCAGACGGTTTTTGTAATCTTTACCGAGGATGCGCTCGTTCATCATGCGCGGCGTGATGATCGTGTAGCAAATGCCCTTGCTTTGCATATAGTCGAGCAGCACACCGTCACGAATGGCGCGTCCCGCTTCGGGATTCAGCACACCATCAAGATTGATAACTGGACGTGGAGAAAGGAAACCAAGAATGCCTGAGTCGGTTGAACCCAACGGTTCGTTCGGCTGCAAGTTAGGAAGTTTTGAAAACGCGTCCAGGATTTCAAGCGCATAGGCGCGGGGACGCGACAGACGATCTTGCCAATCGACAACGGTCTTTTTCGCAAGCATGGGAATCGGCAAAACTAATGCAATAATTAGGACAATCGTTTCTGCAAGTGGCAAGCGACAATGGGTGCGAATTTTTTCGAGGGTATATTGCGTCGCAATTCCCCACAGGAGTGCAAGCAGTACGTCGGACGCAACGTAGTACCATTCGCGTGTGGCGAGACGAAAAAATTTGTGCGCGATGCCAAGGAGAATAACCGAAACAATCAGGGGAATGATGGAGAAAACGCGATTAGGTTGCGATCTCTTTCCCGAGCGCTCCGCTTTTAAAAAGAAGGTTGCAGCAAGTGGCACTGCCAGCAATGCCCAAAGTGAACCAAGGCCGCTGTACCAAAAAATGGAGCGGAACCATCCAGCGAGCAGGCCGATGCGATAAATAAAAAAGTCCGTGCGACTAGCCCCGGGGTGCTCATCGAAGTATACGATTTCGCGCACGACCGGCAGGGCGGATGCGCTGCCCTGCATGAACTGACCGAAGCGGACAAAATTCCACAGGTGCCACGGTAGAATGATAAGAAACGCGATGACGCCTGCCAACGCAATGCCGCGCCAAAGCACAGCGCCTTCGCGGCGTGCTGTCCAGATTGCGACGGCAAAAAGTGCGGCATCGAAAAAGATATTGTCTGTGCGAGTGAGATAGGCAAATCCTGCGATAACCCCCAACATCAAAAACCAACACAGTCGGTTGTTTTGCCGGATGAGATGCCAGGTTCCCAAGATGAGTAGCAGAGCGTTAAGCGGCGCTTCGATTCCGCTGGTGGTCAGACTCATCATCCACGGGTTGTAGTGGAAAAAGAGTGCGCAGAAAACACTGACCCAGATGCCGCAGCGGAGTTGGCGTAGTGTTAGAAAAACAAAAAATGATGCAGCAATCGATAGTAGCAGTCCCAATCCGCAGATGCCGCGAATCGCTGCAAGGTCGCTGGGAAAGACGCGGAAAAATCCAGCGCTCACGAACATCCAGAGCGGATGGTAGCCGTTGGAAGGGATTCCACCAGCGGCAAGCGCACCGTGGCCCTGCGCTACATTTCGCGCGACTTGGTAATAATAAAAGGAGTCTTCATACAAACTCTGCGTAACCATTTTGTCCAGCGGTTGGCTGAGCCAGAAGAGTTGCGGAAAAAGTGAGGCGAGCAAAAAGAGACACAAAATGACGTGCGGCACGCGGTTTGATGCTTGGGCGGGAAAAGGTGAGTTCATCCTGGAGACTACCCTTTCCGATGGTAAAAATGCTTGGCCAAAACTTCGTAATTACCGCTGTTGCGCAAAGTGGTTTCAATTTCTTTGGATGGCGAACTGACATAAAGAAACCCATCGGGTTTTACTCCACTGAGCAGCCCTTTAAGAAATCCCATTTGAATATCGACCGTGAAGTATTGCAGCACATGATCGCAAATCACCAGGTCAAACAGGGGCTGACGACTGCCTTCGCGGATGT
>DNPO01000252.1:0-3269 GCA_003501375.1 Candidatus Sumerlaeota bacterium
CGCTTGCGCGGCGCAATGCCGGAAATAGGTCTCGTCCGTCTGTCCGCGTAAAAAGTTTCGGTTGAAATACGGTCGCAAGAAACCAATTCCTCCCGTTTTAGCCAACTCGGTGGCTTCGCACAGGTCGCGCTCCAAGGCCGCGAGCAAGTCCATTGCGCCTTTGGTCGCGCCTTCAAAATCAAAGATGCGTTCCGTGCGTTCGGCCTTGGCCGATGCGCTGGCGATGCTGTTGTGCAGGTCGCTGATAAGTAAGGTGTCTGCAAGGTCGAGGATGCACTTGATGACCATGCGCGCGTCATACACGCGGGCGCTGGCCTCGTGCAAAATTTTGGATACGTCTGCGGCGGATACGGTAAGCGTGTCTGCCGGGGGCGACGGACCTACACGGGGCTTTTTGAGTGCGGCCAATGCGGTGCGCAATCGTTCCCGCCGATCATCGGGGGGATTTTCCGGTGGAGTCGCGCGCTCCGCCGGGGGGGTGGATGTCTGCCTGCTGGTTGTGGTTCTGCTCATTGCTTTGCCGCTCCTTTTAACAGGGAATGGACAAAGAGCAACGTGTCAGCGCAAGAGCGCTCCCGTTTCTGGTTGAAAAAATGTGAGAGGGAAGGTAGAAAAGGGGCAGCCTCCTGACAAGTTTGCGCTTGTCTTTAGGTTAGGCCGGGGAGGGTGCTCGCTACACCTTCCTCGGTCGTTAGGTTTTTCATACTCCTGCTAAATTATTCCGTCAATAAAAATCCGCCACATAAAAACCGAAAGTCCCGGTCTTGCGCGGAGAGCGGCAAAAGGAGAAGGATAAACCAATTTGCCCTGAGCCCCCCCAACCGCACTAAAAACAACACCGCGGCATTCTCAATCTGTCCTTGGCTAACGTTCCCCCGTTTATTATAAGGCAATTCGATTATCGTCGGGTATTGACATTTACCCATTTTTTACTTGCCTATAATCGTCGGTGGGAATAAAAGTGAAAGGTTGCTTTTCCCTCGGGAAAGACGACAGTGCTTCTCACGAAAGGTTACGATCATTATGGTGGACGCTTACGCGACAACGTTAGGGAAGTTTACCCTCGCGCTGAACGATGAACGGTTCATTCTGGAAGACCCCGCTTCGAATAGTGTGCTCACACTGCACCCCGCCCTGCGGTTTCCCAATACTTCTAAACCTCAGTATCTGACTCGCATAAACGGTTTTCTGACTGCTGAAGATCGCATGGAAGTTATCTGGCAAAAATCCGGTGATTTGGAAGCGATTACCACCCTGCGCCTGTTGGAGGGTGGACGCCTGCGTTTGGAATTCCGCGTTACCAACCAGGGCGATACGCCCATTGCACTTACATCGGCCTACCCGCTGTATATCCCTGCAGAAGGCCCCGGAACCTGCGCCTTGGGCATGCACGAACTGCGCACCTTGGGTTATTTGCGCAATCCGGCAGCACCGCGCTTGCGGCGTGTACACGGATCAGATATTTTAAGTCAAGACTACGGTGCATGGTTCACCGAATCTGGTCGTCCGTGCTTCCTGTTAGGTGCGTTAGATGCAGGCTTTACGCCCACTCTCTTTACCACCGAAGGGGGACGCGGTAAGATTCTGGAACTGTCTGTGGAATGCCCGCGTGAAACCCAGCCTCTTGCGCCAGGTGAAACGTGGAATGCGCCCGCCTTCCTGCTCGCGCTGGGACAGCATGACATTACCACCGAATTGAAAAATTGGTTGTCCGCCACATCAGTTGCCGACGCGGTACAGTTGCCCGATCCGTTAAATGTTGGAGCGGAAATTGACGACAATGAACCCGAACCGGAACCCGCCCCCACCGCTGAAGAAATAGCTGCCGCGGAAGCCCTTGCAGCCGCCGAAGAGGCCCGGAAAGTTGAAGAGGAAGCGCGTAAGGTAGAAACACGCCTTGCCTTGGAGCAACCGGAAACGGAAGCCATTGCTATGGAAGAATCCGCTGAGGAAACTGACGATGACATGGTGATCGATTGGCACCCGCAGCATCTTTCGCGTTGCGCCACATTCCAGCGCGCTTTGCGTGCAAGTGAAGGCGTCTGGCCGCGCTGGGGAATGGGCCGCCGCTACTTCCCTGCTACGGGCGACGTTGCTCGTAGCCGTCTTCTGAATCGCCGCGTCCTCGAAGCAAAAAAATTGCAAGCGTAACGACACGCTTGTATTCTTCTCACACTTAAAGGAGTTGTTCCCATGCCGGTAAATATTGCTCGTCTTGTTGAAGGAATGTATCAGATCAAAGCGTCAGACATGCACCTCAAGGTGGGGCTACCGCCTCATATGCGCGTCAATTCGCAAATCCAGCAGGTAAAACACCCCGTCTTGACCGATGAAGACATGGAAGATTTGGTAAAGGAAATCATCCCGCCCCGCCTGCATGAGGATTTCCGCAAAAATGGCGCCGTGGACTTTGCGTACACGCTACCTGATGAATCTGGTCGATGCCGTACCGCTGCCTTTCACCAGCGTAATCACATCAGCATGACTTTCCGCCGTATTTCCATGACCATTCCAACAGCTGCGGAATTGAATCTGCCCGAAGTGGTTGAGACCTTCATTCAGATCACACGCGGACTTTTCTTGGTTACCGGCATTACCGGCTCGGGCAAATCTACCACCCTTGCCGGTCTCGTGGGAGCCGTTAACCGGACACGTCGCGGCCACATCATCACTATTGAAGACCCCATCGAATACCTTTTCCCATCCGACGGACTCTGCCTGATCAACCAGATGGAAGTCGGTGTGGATACCCCCGGCTTCGGTCACGCCATGCGCCACATCCTGCGTTGTGACCCAGACATCATCCTGATCGGTGAAATGCGCGACCGTGAAACGGTTGAAACAGCCATCCAAGCGGTGGACACGGGCCACATGGTGTTCAGCACCCTGCACACCTCAGATGCCAAGCAAACCGTCAACCGCATTTTGAACTTCTTTCAAAGCACCGAAGAAAAAATGATCTTGGAATTGCTTTCCAACAACTTGCATGCACTGGTTTCCCAACGGTTGGTACCACGCTGCGATGTGAAGGGCGTCATCCCTGCCTGCGAAATTCTGGTCAATACTCCTATTGTCACCAAACTCATCTTCGAAGGACGCATTGCGGACCTTCAGCAAGTGATGAAGAACGGCGATAAGGGCATGCAAAGTTTCGATATGGCCTTAGCAGCGTTGGTCAAGGCTGGAAAAATCTCCCTCGACACGGCGCTGGCTGAATCCAGCGATCCATCGTCTCTGCAGCGCCTCATCAAGGGCGTGTCCAGCGCAGG
>DNPO01000252.1:3550-3905 GCA_003501375.1 Candidatus Sumerlaeota bacterium
GGCTTAATCGGGTTCTAACCCCCCCCAAAAAAAATAACATTCAGAACGCAATCGGACAGATGGGTCAGATTAGACCGATCTGTCCGATTGTGTTTTTCAGAAGGCGCAAAACATGAAATACACCACTTTGCTCGTTGGCACAAATAACGCCCATAAGGCTCGTGAAATTACCGCGATTCTTCAAGAGACAGGCGTGTCTGTGATCACCCCCCAAGAACTCGGAATCACGCAGGAACCCGAAGAAAATGGAACGACGTTTGCAGAAAACGCCTTAATCAAGGCGCGCTATTATGCCGAACGAGGAAACATGCCATGCCTCGCGGATGACTCGGGCTTGGTGGTGGATGCGCTGGAT
>DNPO01000184.1:0-1080 GCA_003501375.1 Candidatus Sumerlaeota bacterium
AGCGTTTGCAGCATTTCGGGCAGGCAGCCATTTTCTTCCCCCGCGCGGACCATTTCCACTTCGGCTGAGTCAAACAGTCCCTTGCGCTTTTCCATGGATGCGCTCAGGCTCTTGCCCTGCTGCAGGTCGCGGAGTAAATATTTTGCGATGCGCTGGAGGTAGAGACCGGGGCGTAAGTTTCCACGGCGGACGGGAATGTCTTCCAGCACGTCTGTCAGCGGAAACTCCCAGCGTGCAGCAAAACTTAGAATGCGGTAGATGTCGGTTTTGGCGTAGCGTTTGAATGTGCCCGGGCGCAGGGTTGTCCAGCACCAGATAAACGGTGTGCTCAGGTTAAACAAGTTGGTGTTCAGGGAAAGGGACATGTGTGGCGACCTCTCTGGTTATACGGGATTCATCTGTTATTTTTAGACAGGCTGAACAAGATTTACAGGATTGATCGGATGGAAACAAAATGGGGACTATTTTGCCCATCGGGCGAATCCTATAAATCTTGTTCAGCCTGCCTAAAGCGTGGGTTGGATATCATTCGATTGCGCCCATGACTTCTTCTCGTGATGTCCAGCCCGCTGTTACTTTGTCAGCGGCGTCATCCGCCAAATTGCGCGTGCCGCTTTCCGCTGCATACTGTTGGAGTTCTGTTTCGGATGCCTGTGCCAAAATCATGTGGCGCAATTTTTCATCCATCTCAATCAGTTCAAAAAGCCCAATGCGACCGTGGTAGCCCAGTCCGTCGCAATCGGCACAACCAACGGGTTCGTACCAGCGACGGGGTGCGGTGTTGCCGCTCCCCGCCGCTGCCTCCTCCCCACGTTGCGCCCGGCAGGTTGGGCAAAGACGACGCACCAACCGTTGCGCCAGCGCTGCCCGGATGGACGACGCAACCAGATAAGGTTCGATACCCATCTGGATCAGCCGGGCAAAAACTCCTGTGGCACGTCCGCAGTGCAGGGTGCTGATGACCAAGTGCCCGGTCAACCCCGCCTGCACGGCAATGCGTGCCGTGGGTTGATCGCGGATTTCGCCGATCATAATAACGTCCGGGTCCTGGCGGAGCAGCGTGCGCAACCCTTGTTCAAA
>DNPO01000184.1:1472-3282 GCA_003501375.1 Candidatus Sumerlaeota bacterium
GCGTAGATGGTGGTGGTTTTCCCGCTGGAACTTGGGCCGGTTAGGAGGATGGCCCCCTGCGACCGTTGCAATAATTTATCGACGCGGTTTTGCAAATCCGCGTCCATGCCCAAGTCGGACAGTTCCATCGCCGCCTGCCGTTTATCGGGCAGCCGCACCACCACTTTCTCACCGTGCAGACTGGGCAAAAATGCGGCACGACAGGATACGACACGTCCCTCCCACGGGTAATCGAGTCGCCCATCCTGTGGCAGACGCGATTGATAAATAACTAATTTTGCCATAACTTTCAGGCGGGACAACACGGCATCCCGAATGCTGGAATCCAGTCGGGCAGCCAGATGCAGACGTCCGTCGATACGCAACTTGACCAGCAGTGCATCGCTGCGTGATTCTAGGTGGATGTCGCTCACGCCGCTCCGCAAGGATTCCGCAAGCAGGGTATTGACAATTCCAATCGCCCGGTTGGCATCCTGTGGCACGGCGGCGAGTAAGGGAGCAAAGCGTGCCTCAACGGACGAGGTCATGAAGGCATGCTCTGTAGCATTACATTTTCCCGGTCGCGCTGGTCGAACAGCGTTTTCTGGATGGGCAACGCTGTACTCATTTGCTGCTCTAACGTTTGCACGCGGTTGCGGAGGAGGTCCAGTTCTTCGCGCTGGACTTCGCAGGTGACGACCAGCGCGAACATGGCTGCTGCGGCCAGTCCGCGCATGCTCCAGCGACGCCATGCGGTTGCGTGCAGGTAATCCTCGATAATGCGTTCGCGCAATTGCTCTTCTACAATACGGCTTTGCAAACGATGAGCGAAATCGCCGAGGTATTCCTTGGTTGGCTGGATCGAACGAGCGGCTTCAATGTGTTGCGCAAAGGGCTGCCATTCGAGCGGCAGGGAAACGGGTGGTTTGGGGATGACCACGGTTTCTTCTTCCGCGCTCTCTTTTTTTTCTTCCTGGATTTGTTCCTCGGTCAGGAATTTTGTCTGGTGGTGTCGTAGTCCGAATCGCATGAGGTGCCTCGTTATGTTAAGTATCAGGGGATAATCCGCTGTTAATCTTTCATCTTTTGCGCGAGAAACTCGCGCGCTTTAAACAGGTGCCACGAAACCGTTTTCTCCGGCATATTAAGAATGACGCCTGCATCTCGGTGTGTCATATTTTCAAACAGTACCAGTGTAATCACCATGCGGCGTTCCGGGGGAAGGGCATCGAAGGCTTGGCGGAACTGCTCCTCCATTTCGCGCCCTTCCAGAATGCGGCGTGCATTAGGTTTGCCATCCGCATGAGCAACTTCTTCGAGTGGCTGGTCGGATCGGTGGCGCTGGTGTCGGCGCAGGCGCTTGAGCGCTGACAACGTTTCATTGGTGGCGATGCGATAAAGCCAGGTGGAGAAGCGGCTTTCTGCGCGAAAAGAAGGAAGGCTGCGATAGATGCGCAACCAAACATCCTGCGCCACATCATCGGCCTCCGTCTCGTTGCCGAGGAGGCGGTAGGCGGTACGGATCACCCACGGTTGATACCGGTGCACCAGCACTTCAAATGCGCGTCGGCTTCCCCGTTGCGCAGCCTCCACCACTTTTTTTTCAGCCTCCATCATCCCTCCTGACCGCCTGAACTTCGATGCTTTGCGTCGAGGCCCATTAACTGATTAGACAACACAAAAAAAATATCCTTTGCGGAAAAACAAAAAAATTCATTTTTTTTGAAAAAGAACTGTTGCCCGGAAAGAACGATACCAAATTTAGGAATTAAAAGTGGAGGGGAAAATCAAAGAACACTGGAACCGGGCAGGAACTCCTCAAAGTCCATTT
>DNPO01000058.1 GCA_003501375.1 Candidatus Sumerlaeota bacterium
CCTGAGCCCCGCAAACCAACCATTCAAAACTACAGAGACATCCTTTACGGATTCCGCAGATAAACCACACATTCCCCATCCCGATTATCCACATTGCTGTAAGCCAGATTCGCCTGAGTTCGTACATACAGCGTAACCAATGCGTCAGGACTCAGAAAAGTGGTTTGTGCCGGGTCCAATGACTTCGACCCCAGCGTAAAACTAATGTCCACCGGACCCTTGCAAACGCGCCGCTCCCCCGTGCTGTACTCCCGATCAGGGCGAAATGTTAACGTCTTCATTGCTGGATCAAATACAAACTGGCTGGTAATAATCGACGGAGTGCAACGGTTCGGATTAATAAACTCGATCGTATGACTATCGTTGCTCACCACCGCGCTGCCACGCTTGGCATTCGCCAATTCAAAGTGCAAAAAGTTCAACGCCATTGTCCGGGCGCTCCGCGCATCCGTGGTAGCATAAATTTCCTTGATCCCGCGGGCCGAGATGTATTGCAGACCGGCAACTCCGCCCATCACCATGGAAAAAACCGCAAGACTCACCATCATTTCCGCCAGCGTAAAAGCGCGACGCAAAAAACACGGCACAAAAGGGACTTTACGAGTAAAGAGTTTCATGATCGATTACTCCTTTGCCACAACAAGCAAGCGAACGAAAGAAAACAACTCACGGTGCCTTGTAAGTCATCACGGTCTCATGCAAGGTACGCCCACTGCCCATTGCTCCACGCGGATGCCAAGTCAAAGTCGCTTCTATCTGAACCATCACAGCGGGATTCGGCATCGTCGAACTGGTGAGAATCGTACCGTCCAACGGATTGGTTACCACCACCTCCAACGTCCCGTTCGTATCGTCACCCGTTGCACTGCTGTTGTTGCCCCAAAGCACTTGCGGAGACAGGGTGGAAGTCCAAGTGAACAAATTGAACCGATTCACTTCCAACCACTGCGTTACAATTTGATGCGCCCGGGTACGCTCCTGCTCCAACTCATTTTTTGCACGAGCGAACGTGAGGGAACTCAGGGTAGCAACGGCAATCACGCTGCAAATTCCCAACGCGAACACACATTCGATCAGAGTAAAAGCCCGGCGTCCTGCTGAATAGGTACGTACTCTGTTCATGATGCGCCCCCTATCCGCGTGCTGCGGATGCTCTTACTAAAGCATGCCGCGTGCCGAAAAAGGAGACGCCAAAAACAAGTCGCAACTTATTTGTTTTGAGTATTCCGCAAGATAGATTGCAGAAGAGGTGAAAGACAAACAGGTATAACAGCAAAGGTGCTTCTCAGAAAACAACCGAGATAACCCATTTAATAGCAACATCGCAAACGAGTACAACTCACGGGGCAGGATATGACTTTAGTTATACCCCTTGACTGAAAGAGCCCCAAGTTAAGAAAATCTCTAAAAAAAGCACAATCCGCCTTCCGTCTCTGATTTTTCTGCGCAACCGCGTTTTTTTCATGCAAAGCAAATAAAAACCGCCACACATGAACGCGAATCTGTGTTCATGTGTGGCGGTTTTTAACTTGTCGTTTGCGACGAAGGAAGGGGCTTAAAAATCCTGGAACGGTTCATCGTCACCAAAGGGGATCACCTCTTTGGCTGCGGGGGTACCCGACTTCTTGGCTGGGTGATGGGGTAAAGATGCTGTTGGTTGCCGCTGTGCCGTTTGGGATGTATTACTGCGGTTACCGCCGCCCGCAATACCGTGGGAGGCGTGCGAAACTTGCACCTCCGTCTCTTGCGTGGTTCCGCCCACCAGAGTGATCAGGTCATTAACGATGGAGTTCATCTGGGTTGACTGTGCAGACAGTTCTTCGCTGGCAGACGCAGTTTCCTCCGCATTGGCTGCCACCTGCTGGGTGACTTTGTCCATTTGTGCCACCGCGTTGTTGATCTGTGAAATGCCGGTGGATTGTTCCTCGGAAGCAACCGTTACTTCCTTGGCATGGGTCGCGACCCCTTCTACAATGCCTTGGATTTGGTCAATGGATGCGGCGGCTTTCTCGACCACGTCCGCACCGTGCTTGGATTGCTCCACACTGGTTCCGATGAGTCCGGCGGTATCCTTGGCAGCAACGGCGGAGCGTTGCGCTAGGTTACGCACTTCCTCGGCCACCACGGCAAAGCCCTTGCCATGCTCTCCCGCGCGCGCGGCTTCCACGGCAGCATTTAGTGCTAACAGATTTGTTTGGAATGCAATCTCCTCAATGGTCTTAATGATGCCAGAGATTTTGCTGGAGGAAGACTTGATTCCATCCATTGCCTGCACCGTTTGCTGCATGGCCCCACTTGCCTGTGTGGCTGATTTTTGCGCGTTTTCAGCGCCCGCAGCGGCTTGTTTCGCTTTTTCGGAATTTCCCCGTGCCTGCCCGGAGAGTTCTTCCAACGCCGAGGAGGATTCTTCCAGACTGGAAGCCTGCTCGGTAGCGCCTTCTGCCAGTTGCTGGCTGGCGGAGGAAATTTGCATGGAAGCGGATGCAACCTGCTTGGAACTGTTGGTCAATTCAAAAATGACCCGGTGCAACGGTCCGGTAATGGCATGCGTAATGCTGAAAGCCAAGAAAGTGCCGATGATCATGGCAAGAATTAAACCGAAGGTGGTTGCGTGATTGGAAAACTTCAAGGTTTTGACCGTGGTGTCAGCAACGTCCCTCGCGCGATCCATTCCAACATCAGCCATTGTTTTTGCTGATTTCAGGGCTGCGGCTCCCGCGGCGGTTCGTTTTGAACCGACATCATCCATACTTTTCATCACGGCAACATATTCCGTTAGTGATTTTTTCAAATTTTCATTTGCAGCGAGAATGGCATCCAACTGCGCCATGTTATACGCCTTCGTTGTTTTTGCTTTCAGGTTGCTGGTGGACTGGGCAATCTCGTCGAAAGATTTCATCAGTTCTTCCATCGATTTGGAATTGCGTTGTGCCTGGGCTTGCCAGAAGGCAACGCGGATGCCATAGGCAGCCTCCCGAATTTTCATGGCAACTCCTATTTTTTCCATGCGCCCCAGCATGACTTTCTGCATATCGTTAGTTAGTGTTGCAGTGGTTTGCAATTCTCTGGTCAGTTTTCCCGTTTCATCAGCGCGATAGTCTTCACAATTTTTCATCAGGTCGACCCATGCCTTAACAAGGGCCTCGCGCGTTGCGATTGCTTGGGTAATTTTATCCCGCGTGTCTTTGCCCAATCCTTTGTAGTCGGCCAAAATAGTTTTGGCTTCCTCCAGTGGTTTTTTGACAGCGGCAAGATTCGCAGATTGCGATGTCAGGGAATCCATTGATTTAATGCACGTTTCCAACTCTTCCAGGTTTTTTGCTAAATCATCTCCGGCCTTCTTGTCCTCTGTTAGCGCATATACCCGGCTGCTAAAACGCGTGCTGTAAACCGCCGCCACAATGTCATCCGCACGATCCACTACGGGCACATATTCATTTTGCAACGAGACTGCGCTTGTTTGCACTGTGCCCATTTCTTCAATGGCAAGCACGCCCAGCGCGCACATGATGAGCAATAAAATGGCATATCCAGCCTTGATTTTGGCTCCAAGTGTGAGTTTCATATTGTGCAATCCCCATTTCTTTATGCAATGACAGTATCAACGGTACATTACGGACAAGGGTGCAAAATAAAAATTTAGGGCAATCATTTACTGCACGTATGGTAACATGAACGGGTTTCGGATGCAAGAATGTAATTATTAGGGGGTGTTGAGGGACGTTTTTTTACCATAAAAAAAACAGGTCTCGCCCGGTTGAAAGGGACGAAACCTGTTGGTAATGGAGAGGTAAAACGTAACCTGAGATTACGCCTGCGGTGTTTGAGCGGCGGCAGCTGCAGTTGCAACGGCCAACTCTTTTTTCGCCTTGGCGATCTTGCGGCTGCGGAGCAAGTCCTCGGTAATACGGGCTTTCTTGCCACGGAGTTCGCGGAGGTAGGTCAAGTGGTTGCGACGGACGCGACCATGACGCACGACTTTGATGTCTTCGATGCGGGGGGAGTTGATGGGGAACACGCGCTCCATGCCCACGCCGTAGGAAATACGACGAACGGTGAAGGTCTCGCCCAAGCCAGAGCCGCGACGAAGGATGCAAACGCCTTCAAAGTCCTGTACGCGTTCTTTTTCACCTTCGACGATGCGAACGCTCACGCGGACCGTATCGCCGGGACGGAAATCAAATTTAGATGTCTTCAATCGGGCTGCTTCAAACTCCCGGACTATAGGATGCACGGTGGTGTCCCTCCTTCAGAAACGTCAGAAAACGCTTAAAGCGTTTAGAATCAGTGGGAGAGTGACTACTCTCCTCTCGGGTGCCTTACGGCCGACCCGCAAAAAGGAGATTAAACAGGTTTTACGAGAAAAAATCCAGTCTTTTTTTTAGGGGGGTGCGTTTTTTTGAGGTTCAGTCGCATATGTTAGGGGAACGATAGCGCTTTTTTCGGGCATGCAGCCACACACTTACCACATTTGAGGCAGTCGCCATTTTCAAAAAGTGCGTCTTTGGCTTGGAACGGCTCCAAATTAAACGGGCAGACCTGCGCGCATTTTTTGCAACTGATGCAGGACGCCTCCACCCGCATGGGCATGGCGCGTTTGCCCAGCAAGGCGGACATGCTGCCCATCGGACAGAACGAGCACCAACTGCGGTGGCTGTAAAAAATGGACAGCGTCAGGCCGATCAGCGTAGTAATGAGGATCATGCGCAAAAAGACTAACCCCATCGCATTCCAGTTGCCCCAGGCGTACACCATTTGCAGCGTGAAAAACGACATCACAACGATTAGCGTGCCCACGCGAAATCCCACAGTATGCGCCCAAGCGGGAATATGTCGCGCCTTGGTGAAGGGCGCGACGAACAGGTCATAGAAACTGCCACGGGGACAGGCGTTGCCGCACCACCAGCGGCCTTTGCGGATTGCCAGCAGGGGTGGTGCCAACATGCAGCCGAGCGCCGCCCAGCCGATTATCGGCCATATCCACGCAACAACGAGGTAGATCAGCAGTAGGCTGGCGGAAAGCGTTCTCCAGAATGTTCTATTCATGATGGTTCTTCCTGTGGCTCTAATTCTGGCAAATGCGCCAGCAGGATGAAGCGGGGGTAACTACGGCCGTTGTCGCGTTCGATTGCGTCGAGAACGCGGCAGGAGTCGACGCGGAGTCCTGCGTTTTTGACCTGTCGTTCCAGTTCTTCCATAGCGAAGCCGTTATGCGGCACTGGTTCGGTCTTTTGGTGGAACGAACCGTCCTCCTGAACCAAATCGATCAAAGCTAGGCGGCCCGCCGGATTGAGCAACCCGGCAAACCGTTGCAACAGCGCATCCGTGTCAATAACATGGTGGAGCGCCATTGCGGTGTAAATCAGATCGAACTTTCCCTCGGGCAAGGGGCCGGTTTCCAAATCGCTCAAGAGGAGGCTCATGGAAGCCGTCGCTGCGGCATCGTCGATTTTTTTACGCGCAACCTCCAGCATGCCAGACGAGGCGTCGCACAGAACAATCTGGCCCAATCGGTCGCGCAACAGAAACGAGAGCGTTCCAGTGCCGCAACCGAATTCCAGCGCCCGCATGGATGATTCTGGTCGAACAACGCCTCCGATGGCTTCTGCAGCCCGCTGGGTCATGGCCAAACGTTCCGGGTGTTCGTCCCATTGTGCTGCTTTGGCATCAAACGTCGATGTCATAAATATCTCCCTTGTCCATTAAAAATTTCGCTTTTAGCGAACAATGAGCAATGCCATTAGGCATGCAGAGTTATTGAAAATAGGGGGGAAAATGAGAGCCGAAGAACAAAAGATTTTTCATCCCTCTGCCCTGGGTGCATCTTAAGTTTGTTACCGTCTTTGTAGTTCTTTGCGGCTTTGCGCCTTTGCGTGAAAAATGAAGTTGCCGTGTCTTTGGCCCAACGCCTGCAACGCCGAAATGCCTGTCTCACGCAAAGGCGCAAAGCCGCAAAGAACGGCAAGATATATTTTCCCGGTTGATGGCAAAGGAAAAGGTAACAAATTCAAGATGCACCCCGCTGCCCTCATCCCTTTTCTTATCTCTGACACATCAGATAGGTTTTATACCCGCCGGTTTGATTGCGACAGGCAAAACCGTGCTGCGATAAAATGCGGCAGGCGAGATAACCGCGGAGGCCGACTTGACAGAAGACAAGAAATTCCTTGTCATGAGACAACTCGCCCAAGCGCGCGCGCAGGGTATCCAGCGGAATATTTATCGCACCGGGAACGGTTCCTGCGCCAAACTCCACCGGGGTGCTGACATCAAGGAGCGCTTGATTCGGCTGTGGGTTTAGCATGTCGGCAACCTGGCACAATTTAACGTCGCCGCGCAGGGCGTTGCCCGCGACAAAGCCGGCATAGTTAATCACATCCTTGGCAGCGCCATACGGCGGGGCGTAAGACAGTTCCGCTTCTTCCAGGTCAAATACAGTCATGCCACTTTGCAGCGCCATCGCAATGACATCCATGCGTTTGTCAATGCCGTCCATTCCAACCGCCTGCGCGCCCAACACCTTGCCGTTTTGCGGGTCGAACAGGAGTTTGAAACTGATGGGACTCGCCCCCGGGTAATAACTGGCATGACTTGCGGGATGAACATACACCTTTTCGTACGGGCGTTTCAGCCGCACCGCTGCTTTTTCGCTAAGGCCGGTGATGCCGATGGCTAATCCGAAAATTTTGCAAATCGCCGTGCCCTGCGTGCCGCGCCACTTGGTATCCCGTCCAAAAATGGCGTCTGCCGCAATACGCCCCTGGCGATTCGCCGGGCCGGCCAGCGGTAAAAGCGCAGGCGTCCCCGTGATCGGTTCGTGCGTTTCAATTGCGTCGCCTACGGCATAAATATCCGGGTCAGAGGTTTGCATTTGATCGCTTACGGCGATGCCGCCGAAAGCGCCCAGTTCCAGCCCGGCTTCGCGGGCCAAACGGACATCGGGTTTGACGCCAATGGCCAATATTGCCAGTCCGCAAGCAATAACTTCTCCGGTGCTGAGCGTTACATTTAACCCGTTGAGCGTTTCTTCAAAAGCGTTTGCGGACATACCCAGTTTTAGCGTTACGCCGTGACGCTTGAGTTCGTTGTGCAGGGGGGTGGCCATTTCCGCATCGACGGGGCCCATTACCTGATGCGCCAATTCCACCAGCGTAACCTCAACCCCGCGCTCCACCAACGCCTCGGTCATTTCCAGCCCGATATAGCCGCCGCCAATAACAACAGCGGATTTATGTACCGGGGCCGCGCTCATTTCGGAAGCCGTTGCGGCATCTTCAGAATCAAAGGTTGATAATATTTGTTGAATCGCATCCATGTCGGCAAGGTTGCGTA
>DNPO01000012.1:0-2584 GCA_003501375.1 Candidatus Sumerlaeota bacterium
CGTTGACTTTTTTCTTCTTGTCAAAGACTTCACCGCGGAATATCCAAACTTTGACACCGATCATACCATACTTTGTTTTCGTTCCGGTATAACCGTAATCGATGTCGGCGCGCAACGTGTGGAGCGGGACGCGGCCCTTGCGATACCATTCGTCGCGGGCCATTTCAGCACCAGCGAGGCGTCCGGCGCAAGCGATACGAACGCCGAGGGCACCCGCATCGAGACAGGACTGAATGGTTTTCTTCATGGCACGACGGAAGGAGATGCGGCGGGCCAATTGGTTGGCGACGTTCTCGGCGACCAATTGGGCGCTGAGTTCAGCCTTCTTGATCTCGCTAACCTGCAACTTAACCTGCTTGCTGGTTAACGTAGCCAATTCCTTCTCGCACGCAACAATCTCCGACCCCTTCGGGCCGATGATGATGCCAGGACGGGACGTATGAACCGTCACCTTCACGCGGCTGGCCGCACGCTCAATCGCGATACGGGCAACACCGGCATGCTCATATTTTTTCTTGAGGAACTGGCGAATGCGGATATCTTCGTGGAGGAATTCGGCATACTGGCCACGTTGTGCGTACCAGCGCGATTCCCAATCCCGGATGATGCCAACCCTGAGTCCTATCGGATTTACTTTCTGGCCCACGGAATCCTCTTCCTTTCATTGCGCCGACTGCAATGGCGACTTGGTGCTTCTAATAACGTCCGCCAAACGAGGGCGGTTGATTGGTTGTTGTGTTACTTAACGGCCACCAGGTGCATGGTGATGTGGCAGAAACGCTTGCGAATGCGTCCGGCACGACCACGCGACATGGGTTGCATACGATACATAATCGGGCCGTCGTCCACCTTGACTTCGCCGATTGCCAAAGCGGCGGGATCGGGATAGTCGGACTTTGCGTTAGCGATGGCGCTTTTCAACACATTCAGCATGATCGTCTGGGCAGACGGACGGTGCGTGAAAGTGAGAAGGTTCATCGCTTCAGGAACAGCTTTTCCGCGAACGAGGTCCGCCAAAAGGCGGGCTTTACGCGCAGAAACGCGCTGAAACTTGGCTTTGCAGGTGGAGGCGATTTCGTTGTCTTGCTGGAATGCCATGATACTCTCCATTTGGGAGTTGCGCCCGATAAATCAGGCTGTTAACTCTCAGCGATTACTTACTTGGCGGCCTTTTTGGCAGCCTTGCCACCATGAGCGCGGAAGGTACGTGTGGGGGAAAACTCACCCAAGCGATGACCAACCATGTTCTCGTTGACAAAGACAGGCATGAAAACTTTACCGTTATGCACTCCAATGGTGTGTCCAACCATGTCGGGGGAGACCATGGAAGCGCGCGACCAAGTTTTGATAACGGTTTTTTCGCCCGAGTTGTTCAGTTTGCGGATTTTCTCGGCCAACTTCTCTTGGATAAAGGGGCCTTTTTTGAGACTTCTCGCCATTGTGCTGGGTCCTTCCGCGTTTATCTTTCGCTGTGTTAATTAACAGCGGTGATTATTTGTTGCGACGGCTAACAATATACTGCGTAGACTGCTTGGATTTCTTGCGGGTCTTGTAGCCCTTCGTCGGCTTACCCCACGGCGTACATGGGTGACGCCCGCCTGAAGTACGTCCCTCACCACCACCCATGGGGTGGTCGACGGGGTTCATCACCACACCGCGAACGGTGGGACGAATCCCGAGCCAACGCGTACGACCGGCTTTACCAATCGTGACGTTGAAGTGGTCTTTGTTACCGACGATACCAATGGTAGCGCGGCACTCGGCGTGAACCTTACGGACTTCACCAGAGGGAAGACGCAGGTGGATGTACTCAGAGTCCTTGGCCAACACCTGAGCGCCGTTACCAGCACTTTTGGCGATGCAAGCGCCGCCTTTGGGACGCAATTCGATGCAATGCACCTGCGTACCCAAGGGGATGTTGCGAAGGGGAAGCGTATTGCCAACGCGAACGTCGGCGGTCGGGCCGCTCTCCAACTTATCGCCAACCTTCAGACCTTCGGGAGAAATGATGTAACGTTTCTCACCATCGGCGTAGTGAAGCAGAGCAATGTTGGCGGTGCGGTTCGGATCGTATTCAATCGTGGCGACGGTGGCAGGAATGCCATCTTTGTCGCGACGGAAATCGATAATGCGGTAGCGTTGCTTATGCCCGCCGCCTTTATGGCGACAGGTGATCCGCCCGTAGCTGTTACGTCCGCCCGAAGAATTCTTCTTGGCAATGAGGGACCGCTCCGGAGAGGTGCAGGTAATTTCCTCAAAGCCGAGCGTGGTCATGGAGCGGCGGCTAGGGGTAGTGGGTTTGTACGATTTAATGGCCATGATGGTAGTCCGTGTTCAGGTGGCTTCCGCGCCAGAGTCTGGCTGCTTAGAACAGATCAATCTGGCTTCCGGGCTTCAGGGTGACGAACGCCTTTTTAAAATCGGCGCGTTTGCCCGTGTGGCGGCGCATGGTCTTGACCTTCCCTTTACTGCGGATGGTGTTGACGCCGACAACTTCAACTCCGAACGCTTGCTCAACCGCACGTGCGATCTCGATCTTGTTGGCTTTGATGTCCACCAAAAAAGAGTACTGCGGGCTGGCGAG
>DNPO01000012.1:2832-4609 GCA_003501375.1 Candidatus Sumerlaeota bacterium
ACTGCGGGCTGGCGAGTTGCGAGTTCTTGATGCTGTCCTCGGTCAAGAGGGGACGGATGAGGATGCTGTACGGGCTGTTCATGCGTAGGTCTCCTCGATGCGCTTGACGGCGGCCTGAGTTGCAACGAGGACGTCGTGCGTCGTGAGGTCAAAAGTATTGAGGTTATCGCAATTGATGACGTCCACGGCAGGAAGATTACGGGCGCTAAGCGCGAGATTGACGTTGGTCACATCGGTGATAAAGAGGACACGCTTACCTTCCAACTTCAAGGAGTTGATAAGAGCGGTGACCTGCTTTGTCTTCGGCTCGGAGAAGTCGATGGTGTCCAGAACGATCAACTCATTGTCCTTAGCGTAGGAACTCAAGCAGGAAAAGAGCGCCAGACGCAAGGTTTTGCGGTTGATGTCGCCGCCAAAAGCGTGGGGGACGGGACCGAAAATGGTACCACCACCGCGCCACAGCGGGGAGTTCTTGGAACCGGCACGAGCATGTCCGGTGTGTTTTTGCTTCCAGGGCTTTTTATCGCTATGGGTAAGCATACCCTTGGTTTGGGTAGCGGCGGTACCCTGACGACGACGAGCAAGCTGGCGGTTAACCGCTTCGCGAACCACGTTAATGTTGGGTTCAATCCCAAACACTGCGGTGGCGAGCTCCATCGTAGAGACCTGTTTGCCTTCGAGATTATGGACGGCTGCCGTTGGCATGAATGTTCACTCCCGGGGTCGGGTTATTATTTCTTGAGAGATTTCTTCAACTTGGTCTTAACGCTTTTGCTAACGACCACATAACCATTGGTGCATCCGGGGATGCTGCCCTTGACTACGAGGATGTTCTTTTCAGCGTCTGTACCAATGATGGTCAGATTTTGTGCCGTACGATTCGCGTTACCGTGATGTCCGGGCATCATCTTTCCCTTGAAAACGCGGGAAGGATCTGATGAAGCACTACTGGCGCCTGGACGGCGGTGATACGTTGAACCGTGAGAAGTGGGTCCGCGACGTGAATTGAAACGACGGATAGTACCGCTAAATCCGCGTCCTTTGGTAACGCCGCTGATGTCCACATGTTCGCCGGTCTGGAAGAGATCAACATTCAAAGTCTGTCCGACTTCAAATTCGTTGGTATCTTCGCAGCGGAACTCTTTAATGAAGCGGACCGGGCTAACACCCGCCTTCTTAAAGTGTCCGAGCATGGGCTGTGTCACGTTTTTTTCGGTTCGTGCGCCAAACCCGATCTGAAGGGCGCTGTAACCGTCTTTTTCCGGGACGCGCTTTTGGAGAATGGGGCAGGGGCCAACCTCAATGAGTGTTACGGGGATACACATCCCCTTCTCATCGAAAATTTGCGACATTCCCAGTTTTTTGCCGAGCAGTCCTATCGCCATGACGTTCTATTCCTTCTTGCAGGGGGAGAATCTATTCGTGTCCCTACATGGAGAATCGGTGGAGGGTTCGATGGATTCAGGTAAGTTTAATTTCAACATGCACGCCAGCCGGGAGATCCAAGCCGGTCAAGGCGTCCAAAGTCTTTTGAGACGGGTCGACAATGTCCACGAGGCGCTTGTGCTGGCGCATTTCAAACTGCTCGCGCGACTTTTTGTCGATGTGCGGCGAACGCAGCACGGTGTACTTCGAAATGCGCGTGGGCAGCGGAATGGGGCCTGCAACGCGCGCCCCCGTGCTCTTGGCCTTGTCGACGATTTCGCCGACGGAGTGATCCAGGAGACGGTGGTCGAACGCTTTAAGGCTGATGCGTATTTTCTGGCCTGCCATGGGG
>DNPO01000468.1 GCA_003501375.1 Candidatus Sumerlaeota bacterium
GTCTTGCCAACGTTTTCGAGATCGCTCGCTTTGCCGCCTGCGCGCAGGCACTTCTGGCAGGTGGTTGCGCGGGAATAGGGGAGCGGGGAAACTTGCCCGGAGTAGAAGGGTTTGAATTGCACCATGCCTGCGGTGGTGAAGAGCATGGTGGGGTCGTCGGGAGGGACGATGGGGGACGACGCCACGCGGCGGTGTCCGCACTCCTTTTCGAAGTAACTCAGGTACATTTCGCGTAATTCGTTGGCGGTGGTCATGCGGTAATTCCCTTTTCTCTCTTCATAAGTCTTATAAGCCTTATAAGTCCTATAGGGCTTATAAAATTAGTCTTTCATGCGTTCAATCGACCGGAACCTAGCCGGTTCGGCCTTTAGGAACGGTTCCAGCAGTCCTTCTTTTTCCGCTTTTACCTGCGCACGCAGGAACGGCTCCAACGGCGTCAGGCCCGTGTGGAATGTTTCCTGAAACAAATCCTGAAACTCGTTTGCCAGCGTGTTGCCCGTGCCGGTGAAGTAGACGTGGTGCGTGCGCATGTTCCACGCCATTTCGTAAAACGCCGAGGTAGGCGTCTGCCGAGCCAGCAAGTCAAGGCGTGTTTTTTCCAGCAACGCCGCTTTTTCCTCGCGTCCGATGGGACGCTTGTTGCGCTCGGCGGACATCTTTTGCATGGCGTGGCGGAAGTGCGCTTTCAGCAAACGCCCGTTGATAGCCACGCGATCCAGACGCAGTCCGAGTAACAAAAAGTCCTCATAGACCAGTCTTTCCACCAGCGGCGCGTTGTCCAGCACATCGGACGGGTCCACCCAGCCGAGCGAGCGCACGGAGCGATCCGGTTGAACGGGTTTGAAGGAATGCTTGCGCACATCGCCCTGCGCCTGGGCAAGAAAATCGCCCACCGGCGGTTGAGCGAGGTAGAAGGTACGGCAGGAAATGGTTCCGACGGAAAGAGGCATTTTTTAAGTAGAGTCCTTAGGCATTGAGCAAAAAGGCGACGCTCTTGTGATTTGGGGTTCAACCGCGTAGTGGTTGTATATCTTAGCCCCGGGTTGCCGAGGAACGAGGCTACCCGGGGAAACGTCCCCATAAAAACGAACCCTGTAAGGGTTCAACAGGATGTTCCATCTTGTACCATGGAACAGACTAACACCTTGTAGAACCCCGCTGGGGTTCCTGACTTCTTTATCTCTACCCCCGGGTAGCCTCGTTCCTCGGCAACCCGGGGCTAAGATATGCAACCGCTATGCGGTTGAACTACAACGACAAAAAAAAGATTATTTAGCCCTGCGTGGTTTCGTTAAAATACTTGGAGATCGCCGTGTCGTACTGCGACGTGTGCTCGAAAACTTTTTTCGCCAGACGACGGCGGGTCTCTAATGTCAACGCGCCTTGGTTGGTGAGCATTTCTTCGATGATGGTGCCGTAGTCGCACGGGTCCACCACGGCGGCAACGTCTTGGAAGTTTTTGGCCGAGGCGCGCAGCATGGATGGGCCACCGATATCGATATTCTCAATGATCTCCGCTTCGGGCGTGCCCTCTTTGGCCACAACCTTCTGGAAGGGGTACAGGTTCACGACCACCATGTCGATCGGATTCAATTGGTGAGCCAAGAGTGTTTCCATATCTTTGACGTTAGAACGACGCGCAAGCAAACCAGCAAAAACCGCGGGGTGCAACGTTTTCACGCGCCCATCCATGATTTCGGGGAACTGAGTGAGTTCGTCAATCGGAATGGCCTTGACGCCTGCTTCTGCGAGTGCACGGAATGTGCCGCCCGTGGAGTAGATTTTAACGCCCATTTGCTGAAGATGTTGGGCCAGTTCACAGATACCTGCCTTGTCGGAAACGCTTAAGACGGCGGCTTTGATGGGGGAGTTCATAAAAAAAATCCTCGTGGTGTTTTTTTGTGTCGGAGAAAAAAGCAACAGGAATGGGCAGCCGGAGCAGGCGAACGGGAACGAGAGATAGAAGGAATATCCTCCTGTCTGGATACCGCAACAGGGCGATGTTATCCAGTTCCGCATATTTCGCCAAAAAGGGACGGAATTGTCAACCCGTAAGTGAAAATCGGTGTGGTAGAGACAGGTAAATGTTGACCACCGCCTTTACGGGCGCTGCGGTGTTTGGGGCAATTGCTGGGTGGGGGCGTTGCGTGCAACCCTGGCCCGGTACCGGAAAAAGTCCCCTGCTTCGGCCCTCGCAAGGTACCATCGCTTGCATTTTACGCGAAAACAACTTGGTTGCAAAATGTTGGAAAAGTATAAGAAAAAGAACGACATCCATGTTGGGGCGTTCCGTTAGAAGACCTAAAACGATCCACTCAATCTGGAGCGTTTTACTTCGCGCTGCGACTTTTTTTGAAAAAGTGGCGACGTACCAGCGCTGGTGGAATTTTGCGCGTCCAAACTACGCGAAGGGTGGCAAAACCCCGGCGCAAATCCTCGAAGAATCCGGTGTAAACCCAGGGGGGTGCTTTTGCCCCCTGCCGATCTCGATGCTCCATTTAGAAAACACTCGACCCTTTAATTTTTATTGGTCTCCATCCTTACTTTTTGAAATGTGGCATATTGGTTGCGAAAGAGTAATCAAGAGGGTGCGTCTGTCGCGGTCTCTTGGGGGAATCAAAACTAGGGTGTTTTGATTCTCGTTGTATGAAAATAGGCTCTTTAGTCTCATCTGATTTTTAAAATACCGAGACGATGAAGAGAAAAAATATTTTTTCAATCCGCACCAATTTCATACGAATGCGTAGGAATATGCTATCATGATTACCGAACCGAAGGAATTTCCTCATTTACAGTTGGAAGGCTTTCAACAACCGCTCGCGGCGTTGGCGGAGATCGCCCGCGTGATTAGTGTGCGGTCGGGTCAGCGCGAAATGCTGGCCGACGTGTTGGATGTGCTGGAGCGCGATCTGGGGATGAGCCGCGGCGTAGTCATGTTGCTGTCGCTGGATGAAAATGAGTTGCTTGTTGAGGCGTCTGGCAAGGGGCATAAGGCCGGACGTGACGTGCGATATCAGCGTGGTGAGGGAATCACCGGGCAGGTGTTGCAGACTGGCCAAGCGGCGATGATCCCTCGCATTTCAGAGGAGCCACGTTTCCAAAATCGCATCCACGATCGGCGGCACGAACATGGACACGAACTCAGTTTTATCTGCGTTCCCGTAGCGTTGGCCAATGAAGTGGTGGGCACGCTGTCGGTGGATTTTCCGTTTGAGGGCGAAGCGGCACTTCCAGAGAAAGAGCGGGTGCTCAATATTGTGGCCAGCATGATCGCCAACGACGTAAAAATGCGTCGTATGGCCAAGATTGAGCGGGAGCAGTTGGAAGCGGAAAACTTGCGCCTGCGCTTTACACTCGGCGAAACATTCCGACCGGAAAGTATCATTGGGAATTCGCAGGCGATGGAGTCCGTATATCGCCGCATCCACTTGGTTGCACCGACTGACACGACAGTACTCATCTGCGGCGAGTCCGGCACGGGTAAAGAACTGGTGGCGTCGGCGATTCACTGCGGTAGCAAACGAGCGCAGGGGCCTTTTGTCCGCGTGAACTGTGCGCAACTGACCGAGTCCTTATTTGAAAGCGAACTCTTCGGTCACGAACGCGGGGCCTTTACCGGTGCGTTTCAGGAGCGCATCGGACGCTTGGAAGAAGCGCGGGGAGGAACCATTTTATTCGACGAAATTGGTGAGTTTTCCCCTGCGATTCAGGTGAAGTTGTTACGCGTGTTGCAGGAACGTGAGTTTCAGCGCGTGGGCAGCAACAAGACGTTAAAGGCGGAGGTACGTGTGATCGCAGCAACCAACAAACGCCTGGAGCAGAGCGTGGAAGAGGGTGTTTTCCGTCAGGACCTGTACTATCGCATCAACGTCTTTCCCGTCTACTTACCCGCCCTGCGCGAGCGCAAAGATGACATTCCAGGATTGGCCGACCATTTTGCGGCAAAGTATGCACGCAAACTAAACAAGGAAATTCATCGGATTAGCCCGAATGCAATCAACATGATGTTGTCGTATGGCTGGCCAGGCAATGTGCGCGAATTGGAGCATTGCATGGAGTATGCGGCGTTGATGTGTACCGACGGTGTGATTCGCGGGCAAAACCTGCCGCCGACGCTGCAAATGCCGGACTCCGCCGAAATAATGGAGCCGGGTTCTCTGACCAATAGAATGCACTTGTTGGAAAAGGAATTGTTGGCCGAGGCACTGAAACGGCATTCGCACAACGCGTGCGCTGTAGCGCGCGAATTAGGCATTACGCCGCGAATGGTGCGGTACCGCATGAAACGGTTTGGATTGTAAGCAGATGCACGCGATGTCCCAACACCGTGAGGGTGTTGGGGGGAATCACATTTCGCCCGCGCCATCGCCGAAGGTGGCTTCGGGTGAGGCAGTTATGGGTTTTCGCCGCACCACGGGCTTTTTCCAAAAACCGGAGAAGTAAAAGCACAGACTGACGATGGTCGAAACGAAGAAACTGAACGCGATGGCATACCACACGCCTTGCACGTTGTGCAGGTGGTCCGACAACCAGAACGCCATCGGTACGCGGAAAAGCCACTGGCTCACGAGCGTTACAATCGTGCTGACTGAGGTGTGCCCTGATCCGTTCATAATACCATTGCTGACAAACATCACCGCAAAGCAAATGTAGGCTGGCCCGACAATGTGCAGATAATGCGAGCCCTCGGTAATAACCGCTGTATCTTTGATAAAGATGCGCAGCAGCATTTCGGAGCAACTCACGGCAACGATGGATCCGACCAGGGTAATCCCTCCACTCAGAATCACGCCCCACTTGAACACATCGCGCACCCGATGCAGCGCGTTTGCGCCGATGTTTTGCCCGGTCAGTGTTGCTACCGCCATGCTGAAGGTCATGGCAGGCATAAAAACAACCTGGTCAATTCTTGACGCCGCGCCGAAAGAGGCGGTGGCCACTTCGCCGAAACGATTGATCACCCCGGTGACAAACAGCATGCCAATGGATACCAGTGCCTGTTGCACGGCGGAGGGAATGCCAATGAGAATGATATCCCATGCCGTATGGCTGTCCCAATTTCCACGCAACCGCCCCCATTCGGGCGAAACCAGATTTTTTTTACGGTGCAGGTAGAACCAGAGGGCGAACATGCCCAGATATTGCGCGATCACGCTGGCCCACGCAGGGCCGTTCAAGCCTAATTTTGGGAAACCGTACCACCCCAACATGAGAAGCGGGTCGAGGATAACATTGATGAGCAGCGAGCCTACTTGAAAATACAGCGGGGTTTTGGAATCGCCGATTCCCTGCAAACTGGCCCGCACCAGAAACGTTCCAAAAAGGGTCGGCAGGGTAAGTAAAAAGACCCGCATGTACGACTCGGCCATTTCCAGCACTTCGGGTGGGGTGCTGATGGCACGCAAAATGTGCGGGGTAAAAATTTCGCCCAGCGTAAACAGCACAAACCCCAGCGTAAGCAAAAGCGATGTGCTGGTTTGCACCACCTTGTGCAGCGCAGTCAGGTTTTTTGCACCGTAATATTGCGAGATCAGAACGGTGGCGGACATTGTCAGGCCTGCACCCACTGCGATTAAGACAAAAATGACGGGGAAACTGACCGTGATTGCCGCCATTGCGGATTTGCCGAGAAACTGGCCCACCCAAATGGTATTGACGACAGCATAAGCGGTCTGGAGAAAAGTACCCAGGAGCATGGGCAGTGCAAACATGATGAGGTGCTTTGGAATACTTCCCGTGGTTAAGTCACGACCTTGGAAAACGGAGGGAGAGGGAGGCATGATTTACAAAAAACCTTTACCCCAGAGGCACAGCGACACAGAGAACTACGACAAGATTAATGATTTTGAAGTTCTCTGTGTTTCTGTGCCTCTGGGGTTATGTTTATTTTGGTCTTAAATTTATTTTGGGAACCGCAACAGCGTGTAATTCTTTTTCCCAGTACGCAGCACCATCGCGCTTTCGCCCACCAGTTGCTCGGTGGTAATGGCCGCCATCGGATCGGTCATGCGCTGATTGTTCAGGTTGACGCCACCGCCCTGGATCAGACGTCGCGCCTCACCTTTGGACGCCGCGACCTGCGCCTGAACCAGCAAGTCCGCCAGCGGCGTGCCATCGCCCTCAATGGCCGTACGTGGCAATTCCCGCGACGGAACATCGGGGAAAATCTCCGCAAGGTCCTGGTCGGTGAGGCCGTCCATGCCGCCACCGAACAACACGGCTGAGGCGCGTTCCACCTTGGCCAGTTCCGCTTCGCCATGCACCGTGCGTGTCATTTCCTGCGCGATGCGTTTTTGCCCATAACGCTCCTCGGGCTTGGCGTTATGTAGTTGCACAATCGCGGCGATTTCGTCCAGTTCAAGGAATGTAAAAATTTTCAGGAAGCGTTCCACATCGCGGTCGTCCGTACGAATCCAGTACTGGTAAAACTGGAAGGGACTCGTGCGGGCGGGATCGAGCCAAACCGCATTGCCAGCGCTCTTACCGAATTTTTCGCCGTTCGCTGTCTGCATCAACGGGAAGGTAATGCCGTAGGCGTGGGCATCATTTCCCAGCACGCGCTTGATCAAATCCATACCTGCGGTGATGTTGCCCCACTGGTCGCTACCGCCGACTTCAATGGTACAGTTGTGCTCGCGGCGCAGGTGCAGAAAATCGTATGCCTGCATGGTCATGTAACTGAATTCTGTATAACTAATACCTTGTTCGTTTTCCATGCGCTTGCGTACGGACTCTTTGTTGATCATGTAGTTAATGGTGAAATACTTGCCCACATCGCGCAGCCAATCGATGAAGGTCATTTTGCCGATCCAGTCGTTGTTGTCAAGCAACTGGGCACCGGTGTTAAAATCGATAAATTTCTGCATCTGCGTTTTGAGACAGCGCGCATTGTGCGCCACATCGTCGGCGGTAAGTAAGTTACGCTCGGAGGAACGCCCACTGGGGTCACCGACCATACCGGTCGCGCCCCCCACCAGCGCAATCACGTTGTGCCCGGCGCGCTGAAAATGCGCCAACGCCAGAATCGGTACCAAGTGGCCCAGATGGAGACTGTCCGCTGTGGGGTCAAATCCCGCATAGATAGAACGCGCTCCCTCCTGCAAATATTTTCCGATGGCGGCATCGCTAACGGCTTCAATAAAGCCACGTGCCTGAAGGGTTTCAAAAGCGTTCGACATGGGGTGGAGACCTTTTTCAAAAAATGGCAATATTTCGTTCCCGAGGGGAAGGATAGTCACTCCCATCCCGGGACGAAAGCGTACTATACCAATGGAGTGTTTTTCGCGCAAGGATTTCGGAAACAAAAGCCTCCGACGGGCCAGGACAGTTTCAAAGTCAGAAAATGGCCCCTTTGGAGTGCGGCTGCTTGCTGCCGCTTTGCCGTTGCACGACTTGTCGTGCGCAGTTTGTTTGTGTTGATTGGATTATTTTCCCGAACAAGAACGGCTGAAGAGCAAAAGAAAAACCACGCGACAAGTCGCGCAACGGCAAAGCGGCGACGAGTCGCCGCACTCCAAAGAAAGGGTTCCTCTTACTTTGAAACTCTCCTGTCCGACGGGCAGGAAAATCTAGTCCTCATTTTTGGGGGAAGGGGTGAACAACAAGATCAATGTGATCAAGCGCAGGGCTTATGGATTTCATGATCTGTGCTACTTTCAACTTAAGGTTATCCAGGTATTTGCCCCCTGAGTCATCAACGCAATGGGAGAAGAATCATAAAAAAAGCGTTGGCAGGTTGCCAACGCTTTTTTTGTAACCCGAGACGAACAAATCTGCGACTGTCACTGAACGGGAGCAGGTTCCGTACCACCGCCCAGCGATTTGTAAAGACGCACGGATGCGAGCAGTTCCGACAGACGCGCCTGCTCAGACTGTATCTCCGCGGCGAACAACTGGCGTTGTGCATCTAGCAGGTCCAGATAACTCGACTGGCCCGCTTGGTAACGCAAGTCGGACAAGCGCACGGATTCCTGAAGCGCACGTACCTGATCCTGTAGTTGGTGATATTGTTCACCCGACTGTTCTTTTGCTACCAGCGCATCGGACACTTCACCCAGTGCTTGCAAAATCACCTTGCGGTAATTTTCCACCGCACGGTCGCACGCGGCTTTGCTGGCCTTGTAAGTGAACCAGTTGCGTCCTGCATCAAAAACAGTCTGCGATGCAGCCGCGGCAATCATCCAACCTTCCGCGTTGTTCTTCAACAAATCCTTTAACTCGGAACTTTGAAAACCATATTGGGAGGTAAGGGAAATCTGAGGGAAAAAAGCGGCCTTTGCAACACCAATCCGAGCATTCGCCGCTACCAGTTGCTGCTCGGCGGATTTCAAGTCGGGTCGACGTTCTAACAGATCGGAAGGCGCACCCAGCGGAATGTTCGGAATGGGCGATTGCTTACGGAAAGCGGCACCACGCTGAATGTCCTGCGGGGCTTGCCCCAGCAAAATACTCAACGCGTTTTCATTCTGAGCCACGGTCTGTTTGGTAATGGCCAGGGTTGCCAACGCGGATGAAACTTCCGCACGGTAGCGATTCACTTCCAAATCGGAAGCGGTGCCATGTTTGCGTTTCAGTTCCATCAGAGACAACGTTTTTTGACGCGTACCCAAGGTTGCCGAGGTCAACTCCATCTCGCGGTCAAGTTCCAGCAACGTGAAATACGATTTGGCCACATCGGTGACCAGGCCGGAAAGAACCGTCCGGCGATCTTCCTCGCTGGATAACACTTGAGCGCGAGCGGATTCGCTGCTACGGCGCACGCGTCCCCACAGGTCCAACTCGTAAGACAGGTTGAGTTTGGCAGCATAACTGTTCGAGTAAGCACTCACGGGCACGGGCATGCCACCGGGCCAAATGTATGCACGCGAATTATCCGCCGTGCGCGTACGCGCAGCGGAACCGTTGGCCGTTACCTGCGGGTATAAATCCGCGTTGGTAACACCCAACGAATCGCGGGCTTCTTCCACGCGAATCGTGGCGATTTTAATGTCATGATTGTTTTCAATCGCTGTACGAATCAGCGTTTGCAACTGCGGGTCTTGGAAAACATCCCACCACGGCATGGTAGCCAGGGTGTTGGAGGTCGGCGACTCAGACGTCTGTGCGCGATAGCCCCCTGGTGTCAAGTTGTCAACCCGTTTGTAATTAGGCCCCAGCATACAGCCAGTGAGCAACAACGCAGGCACTGCGATGGTGGCAATCCGAGAGATACGTAACGAAAACTTCATGAGTTTTTCTCCTATCAATTGATTCTGATTACAACACCTTTTCAATATCTTTTTGCATGGACAGTGGTGTAGTCGTCGGTTCATATCGTCCCACCACTCTACCATTGCGATCAATCAAAAACTTTGTGAAATTCCACTTAATCGAATCCCCCGGTAAATAGTCCGGAAAATTTTTATCCAACGCTCCCTGCAACAAAGCGGCAATCGGGTGGCTGGGATCGAATCCCTGAAAAGGTGCCACGTTCGTCAGGTAGGTAAATAACGGGTGCGCATTTTCTCCACGAACCTCGGTTTTGGCAAACAGGGGGAAGTTGACACCGTAATTCAGTCGGCAAAAACCCTGCACTTCCGCATCGCTCCCCGGTTCCTGTTCGGCAAACTGATTGCAAGGAAATCCCAAAACTTCGAACCCCTGACACGCATACTTGTTGTACAAGTCCTGCAGTTCCTGATACTGCGGCGTAAACCCGCACTTGCTGGCGGTATTGACAATCAACAGCACCTTACCTGCAAAATCCGACAGGGGTATTTGCTTCCCATTATTGGCCCTTGCCGAGAAAACATAAACGCTCATACGAATAATCCTCCTGGTAAAAACAATCAAGTTGCTTGCCCGACGCAAGAACAACTTTCCACATCAAGTTGCTTGCCCGACGCAAGAACAACTTTCCACATCATGTTGCATAGCCGGCGGTACAACGGTCCGCTCGTATCTCCCCACCACCTTCCCCTTACGATCTATTAAAAACTTGGTGAAGTTCAATTTGACGGACGCATCAGGAAGATCACCCGTAAAGTTTTTATCCAGAACGTCTTGGAAAAGAATGGACGTGGGATAATTAAAATCAATCCCCAAAATTTCCACGCCCAAAGGAGCGTACAAATCATACAGTTCCTGCAATTCCTGATATGCCATCCCTCCATATTCAGACGTATTGACAACAATCAGCACTTTCCCTTTAAACTCAGCCAGTGAAATCCGCTTACCATCCATCCTTTTGGCGACAAAGTCATACACGCTCATGCGAAGCGTCTCCTCGCTTATTTGGTTTACACAGAAGCGAAATGTGGCTATTTCTCCTAACTTACCACCCGAACGCCGGAGTCAAGTCTTCCGCGATTCAACTCCAGGCTCACTCCGGCGTTCCGGGGGCATTTTACTCCGCATTCAGCGGAGCCTCTTCTTCTACAACCGGAGTTGTCTTTGTCTTGAACATTTTTGCAACCAACACAAAGAACAGCGGGATGTAGAAAATGGCAATGAACGTACCAGCCAGCATACCGCCTACCACACCGGTACCG
>DNPO01000355.1:0-6230 GCA_003501375.1 Candidatus Sumerlaeota bacterium
TTTGTGACTTTGAAACTGTCCTGGCCAACGTCTGCCGTTTTGCCTGAAAAACCTTGCTTTTTTGTTTCTATACCGTCATCATCTTCCGTTATGGACGCCGATTCCCTTGTACAACAAGCCACTGATTTAGCCCGCCGCGGACACTTGGACGAAGCGCGGGACCTTTTACGCAAAGCTGCCGGTATGGCACCGCTCCGCGCGGATATCCGCGAGATGTTGCTGGATATAAATGATCATGCAGGTTCCGCGCCGCGCACCCGAAAATCCGCGCCGAATGCTCAGCCTCCCACGCCTGCTTCCCGCCCGCCCACTGCTTCCCCTTTCGCTCGCATGGGCGGTTCTTCGCAGCAAGCCCCCCCGCCCCCTTTGTCCGAAAACAGAATCAGCCACCGACCGGGGGAATTTTACGTTCCTCCCCGTGGCGCTTCCTCGTTTTCGTGGGTGCTCCTCTGGATTGGCGTAGCCGTTCTGCTGGTTGGTATTGCCTTCGGAGCCGTCTATGTTTTTAAAATGCTGCCCGTACCTGGTTCAAAACCGGGCGACATTATTCCAGGAACCACCATGCCAGTAAAAAGTGCTACGCCCAAAGACCCGCTGGAAGCCAAACGCCTGGAACTGAAAACGGAAGTAAAAGCGTTAATGCAGGAAAACAAGTACGACGACGCGTTGAAAACCCTCGACCAACTGGTGGCGGAAACCAAGCCGCCCAAAATGGAAGAGTATGATGCTTTGCGATTTGAATCACACATTGAATCGGGCAAGGCAAAACGCCAACGGAAAGAATACAAATCTGCGTTGAGCGATTTTGATGCCGCAGTCAAACTTAACCCCAACGACTCTGGTGCGCTCTTTTATCTCGGATACATGCACTATCAAGTAGGGCTGATGCAGAACGACAAGAAAACAAGCAAGGCCAGTTACCAAGAAGCCGAAAAGTACTTGAACAAGGCTATTGCCGCGGACCCGAAAAATTTCAAGGCATATGAATCGCTGGGCCACACTTATTTCAAGGATGGCAAAGATATTGAAGGTGTTGAAAAATTCAAAAAAATTATCGAACTCTCTCCGGATTCCCCGGAAGCAAAAACAGCACAGGATATATTGAAAACACGGGGAGTACGATGAAAACCGCTACATCCATTCAAAAAAATGCCAAGCCCACCAGCGTGGAGACCAATTTGCTCATCACTGCAAATCCAGGAAAATACTTCCAAAACGCCCACCCCAGCCGGGTGATTGGTTTGGCTCCATCCATTTTATCTGCCAACTTTGCCAATTTGGAAAGCGATTTGAAGCGGATGATGCGCGCCAAGTGCTTCTGGACGCATTTGGACGTCATGGACGGGCATTTTGTTCCCAACATCACCTTTGGCCCGCCCTTGGTGAAATCGGTCCGTGGCGTGTCTCCACGCCTGTTTCTCGACGCCCACCTCATGGTTTCCAAACCATTGGATTTTGTAGAACGCTTTGCCGACGCGGGCGCAGACCTGATTACGTTTCACGCGGAATCAGTCGAAAACATGCACACCGTCATTTCGGCGATTCGCGGCGCGGGATGCAAAGTGGGGGTCTCCATCAAACCCAAAACTCCCATTCGCTCCATTGAGGCAATTTTGGGCAAGGTAGACCTGGTGCTGGTGATGACCGTGGAACCGGGCTTTGGCGGGCAGGAACTGATGCCCAGCGCTCTAAATAAAGTGCGGCAACTGGCGCAGGCTCGTCAAAAGAATAAGTGGAATTACTTGATTCAGGTGGATGGCGGGATTAACATTAAAACGGTCGGATTGGCAACAGCGGCGGGAGCCAACATTTTAGTAGCAGGAACAGCAGTCTTTGGTGGGGAGAAGGATTCCATCACCACAAACGTGCAACAGATGCTGCAAGCTGCCATGACCATGCCCGTATAAAACTAAAGGGATAAGGGCAGAGGGACGAGGGATGAAACTTCAGTAGGAAGTGTCATCCCACCCCTCTGCTCTCAACCCTTTTGCTTGGAGTTCCGTCCCCATGCCCTTTTCTGAAATTACTTGGCGCTGCGGCGACCAAAAATATCTTTTGGGTAAACGCACGCTCATCATGGGCATTTTGAATGTGACGCCCGATTCATTCAGCGATGGTGGGCGCTATTACGACCCGGAAAAAGCCGTCGCGCATGCGCTGCAAATGGTAGCCGACGGTGCAGATATTTTAGACATTGGCGCTGAGTCCACGCGCCCTGGGTCAGAACCCGTTTCCGAAGAAGAACAAATCCGCCGCGCGATTCCGGTCATTGAAGGCATTCGTAGCAGCGGGTGCAAAATTCCAATTTCGGTAGACACCACACGCGCAGCAGTGATGCGTGAAGCCCTGGCACAGGGTGCCTCCATTATTAACGATATTTCCGGTTTGCACGATGATCCCATGCTGGCACAACTGGCAGCGGAAACCGGCGCTGGTTTGATATTAATGCACATGCAGGGCGCACCCAAAACCATGCAGCAAGCCCCACACTATGAGAATGTAACCCGGGATGTTTGCGATTTTTTGAAGGAAAGCATACGTATCGCGTTAGATGCTGGCGTATCATCCGAACAAATTTGTCTCGATCCCGGCATTGGTTTTGGTAAAACACTAGAACACAATTTAGAATTAATCAATCACACGGAAGAATTGCGCGCCTTGGGCTATCCGATATTGCTTGGATTATCACGTAAAACCTTTGTGGGAAAACTTTGCGGCGACTTGCCCCCGGAAGAACGACTGGAAGGAAGTTTATCTGCAGCAGTGATTGGCGTTTTGCACGGCGCAGATATTTTGCGCGTCCATGATGTACAAGCCACTAAACGCGCTGTCTACGTTGCTGATGCGTTTCGTAACAACACTCACCCTTAAAAAAGAAAGTGCGGGTTGCATTATGACTACCCCCACCCCCTCTTCTCTACCTATGATCCGACGCGATGCGTGGATAGTGTTTATCGGTTGGAGTTTCTGTATTATCGCTTCGCTATTTTGGAATCTGCACTATTCAAAACCCATGATGTCTGTACTAGGTCATCTCGTATTTTGGTTTATGGGAAACCTAGGCATTGGGACAGCTGTACAATACTTATCCCGCCGCGTCATGGAACAAGAAAAAATTGAGCAATCTTTGGTGGAAAGTAATGCAAAAAATTGTACCCTGTTGGACGCATTGCCGGATCAGATTTTTCACCTATCGCGTCAGGGCATTTGTCTGGATTATAATGCCCCAAAAAGTTTGCCTCCCGGTATTCACCCAAACAGCATTTTGAATCCTGAAAATATTATAGGAAAATCCCTGAATGCCTTTCTAACCGCAGAGGTTGCTACACTATTTCAGGAGAATATCATCAAAACTCTGGATACCGGACAGTCACAAACCTTTGAGTGCAAAATAAATATTTCAAACCCACCCGAATACTTTGAAACTTACATGGGAGTAAGTACGCTCAATGCTGTCATAGCCGTTATGCGCAATATCACGCGGCGTAAACAGGCAGAAATGGATTTGTACGATGTTGCCGCACGTCTCCATGCGACCGTAGAACAAACCCCTATGGGATTTACCCACGCTTTGCTGGATGGACACTATGTTTTTGTTAATCATCGATTTTGCAATATGCTGGGTTACACTGAACAAGAGTTGTTGCAACGTACCTACCAAAGTATTACGCACCCAGATGATCTCAATCTGGACCTGGAACTCGTACAAAAAATAATGACGGAAGAAATCCAAAACTATTCGCTCGAAAAACGCTATATCCGTAAAGATGGTTCCTTTGTCTGGACAAATATTTCCGTTATTTTACTGCGCGATCACGCCAATAATCCCAGTTATTTTATTGCAGTAATCGAAGATATTTCCCAACGCAAACAAGTGGAAATAGAACACACAGCGTTGCAGCAACAGTTATTACAATCTCAAAAAATGGAATCAGTAGGCCGTTTGGCTGGTGGGGTAGCGCATGATTTTAACAACCTGCTTTCTGTCATTTTGGGCTACTCTGAAATGCTTTTGCTGGATACCAATTCGCTCAACCACTTTGCCCAGGAATCTCTCCACGAAATTCAAAAAGCAGGAGATCGCGCAAAAATACTTACAAAACAATTGTTAGCGTTTGGGCGCAAACAAATATTAGAAATAAAAATCATCGATTTAAATCTGATAATTCCCGATATAGAAAAAATGCTTAAACGCTTAATAGGCGAAGATGTGGAGGTAATCACCCAACTCGCTCCAACACTCGGTATGATAAAAGTGGATTCCGACCAAATGGAACAAATTCTCCTGAATTTGGCTGTAAATGCGCGCGATGCCATGCCAGAGGGTGGAAAATTGATTATCGAAACCAATAATCTGGAAATTGTGCAGGAAAGTGACAATATAACGGATAGCATTCCTGTTGGCCAATACGTTACCCTCACCGTTACGGATACGGGCTGCGGAATGGATGAAGAAACACTCACGCACCTGTTTGAACCATTTTATACGACAAAAGATAGGGGACGCGGTTCCGGATTGGGACTCGCAACCGTTTACGGCATTGTAAAACAGCATGGCGGAGAAATTGTAGTTCAGAGCGAATTAGGAAAAGGGAGTAGTTTTCGCATTTATCTTCCGCGTTGCTTTGAAAGTACGTTGGTGGAAAAAAGTTCTGAAGATATAGACGATGCCACTCTGAAGGGCGATGAAACATTGCTGGTGGTGGAAGACGATGTGTCCTTGCGCCAAATGGTCTGCCATGTGCTACATTCGCGCGGTTACCGCGTGTTGGAAGCGATTGATGTAAAGGATGCGTTACACCTGGCATCAGAAAAACGCGACAAAATCAATTTGATTTTATCCGACGTTATTATGCCAGAACTAAACGGTCCGGCTTTGGTGGAAAAAATGCAGGCATTTTGCCCCAACGCAAAAGTAATATACATGTCGGGCTATTCAGATGAAACTATTGCGCACCACGGCATTCTGGAAGAGGGATATGTTTTCATTCAAAAACCGTTTACTCTGGAAGGATTGTTAAAAAAAATCCGCCAGACGCTAACCGTATGAAAAAATTTAGAACAGCCGAAAACGATTGTCCCATAACAAAAAATTATATTAACGTGTAAATAAAAGGCAGCAGTCCCGCATTAGCTCCAACCACGATAAATAAGCCTACCAACAGCAGTAGCATGATGATGAGCGGAATCATCCACCACTTTTTATTTTCCTTCAAATAAAACCAAAATTCTTGCAGTAGGCTCGTGCGTTCTTGCATCAGAATTGTCTCCGATATGACCCGGCATCTGTCCGATGTATCAACGGACGCCAGAAACTCTCTACCCCATTTTTATTTCTCAATAGTGTATCCGCACCGAAACTGCGGCGCAACACCCCCATGGGCGTAATAACGCAAAAGAACATGATTCCCATCATGATTGGCCCCACCACCCATCCCATGACAAATGCAAGCCCCATCCAAGCACGATAAAAATACAAACCAAGAGATTGCGGAAGTAAGTAAGTTGCGCCAAGAATAACCCAAGCAAGCGCCACCAATGCGGTATGCCATAACGCATGTTCTGTTCTAAATAGAGAAATAACTCCTAAAATAAAAAATATGGCCCAGAGTGTAATTCCAAATACTCGAAGGCTTTTTTGCGTGGGGTTCCACTCTATTTTTGCTAACATGCTCTTGCTCTCCCTTCTCCTATTCTCTTTAAACAGAACTAAAAGTCAACCCTGGTGAACCTGTGCACAAAAATTGAAGAAAAAAGTCTCAAAAAAGAGAAAAATTAGATAAACAATCTATTTTCAATACTGTATGAAAAAATTGATTTTGCACAGGGTTGTGCATAACTCTGTGAACAACTTTTTGTGTCGATAAGGGACACTGGGATTAGGAAACCCTTTTAAAATCAGCCTTTCCGCGGGTTTTAACCGAAAACTAGTTATCCACAGGCTTTTTTTAGCGTTGTGTAGAAATCTACTGCTCCTTCTCACCCTTTTTAAATTCTGTTCCTGCCTGGGGATAGTTCTCGTATAAGTGCACAACTTTGTAAACGGTCTTATGAAATTCAAAATACAGCACTTAACCTAGTTATACACATATGCACCGTCCCTCCTGTTACTCCTTTTTTTTAGATTTCTTTTTAAAAAAGATTGAAAAGCGAGGGGGGATACTCATAAAGTATGACCCGGATGATGCCCGAGTGGTGGAATAGGCAGACACAAGGGACTTAAAATCCCT
>DNPO01000355.1:6477-6624 GCA_003501375.1 Candidatus Sumerlaeota bacterium
ACACAAGGGACTTAAAATCCCTCGACCGCAAGGTCGTACCGGTTCGACCCCGGTCTCGGGCACCACCACGCTTGCCGATATGAGCAAAAAAACAAAAAAATCAACTGCAACCCCAACACCTCGGGGGCGCTGCCCCCAAACCCCCGC
>DNPO01000355.1:6977-8116 GCA_003501375.1 Candidatus Sumerlaeota bacterium
AAAGGGGTTCCTTGTTTGGAAAATTCCAGGTCAAGGAACGAAGTTCCTTGCGGGGTATGGGGCAGCGCCCCACGGTTTGGGGGGTGCAGTTGGTTTGTCTGGTCATTGATTTTTTTCTTCTTTTTGACGGTGTTGGTTCTATGGCCTGTTTTGAGGCACCCTTTTAACTGCATTCCGAGCGACTACGTGGCAAAGAGCGGTTTACCGGAAGTGGATCAGGCTGTTTTTCTTCACGCGCTCTGGTGGGTCGGGGATGCGGTTTTTAAAGAGCACATAAATCCGTTCTTTTGTCCCTTGTTGGGACAGCCCAATGGTTTGTCGCTCATTTACACGACCATTTGCCCGTTACTCGGGGTAATTTCGTATCCTTTGATTTCGGTTTTCGGACTGATTTTCACTTATAATCTCTGGATTTTCCTCTCGTTTTTCCTTTTGCCGGTGTTTACGCAATTGTTGGTATTGGAAATGGGCGGCAAAAAAGAAGGCGCGTTCTTGGCGGGAATGCTGATGTTTTTTCCGTTTTTTCTCCAGGCGCAAATCAGCCATCTTAATATTTTAAGCGCGTACTGGTTTCCGCTTTGTTATTGGCTGTATTTACGTTTTTTGCGGAAAAATACGCTGAGGTCCGCGTTGGGGTTTGGTTTGGCGATGGGCGGCATTTTTTATGTGTGCTCCTACCAAACGATTCATCTGTTGATTTTGATCGCGGCGGATATGTTGGTAAGGATCGGGTGGCATGTGTGGTTGCGCCAGGGATTTAATCGAAAGAAAATTTTAAATCTTGGTGTGGGACTTTTTTTATTTGCGCTTTTGATTGCGCCATTTTTCTTAACCAAATTTTTAGACCCTCGACACCAAGTCATGAATGTGGGCGTTGTTTTTGGTGCGAAGGTTTTTTGGTCAGCGGAAATAAAGACTTATTTTTCTTTTAAAGAGGGCGAGTTTGCTATTTTTCCCGGGTATGTCTGGTGGTTGGCGCTGGTAGCAGTAGCGGTGTTGCGTTTTGGAAAAATGGAGGGGAAAAGGTTGTTTTTTTATGCTTTTGTTTTCTTCGTTTTGTCGATGGGACCGATTTTGAAATGGAATGGGCCGGTAAAATTAGGTGAGGATTATTTTTTTCTTCCGGGCGTTTTGTTTCA
>DNPO01000098.1:0-499 GCA_003501375.1 Candidatus Sumerlaeota bacterium
CCGGGCGCACCCCATGCCAATACGGCCCCTCCGTCCGCAAATAGGCCAAGGCATCCACTCCATCCGTCACAACCACAATCTCATTGCGGATCTTATCGTCGCGCAATGCCTCCCGGGTCAGGCGCACATCGCCGGGATTGTCTTCCACCAGTAAAATTTCAACAGCGCGGTCAAAGCGACTCATGATGCGTTTCCTTCCAAACCAACGGTAAAAAGAAATGTCGTCCCCTGCCCTTCACCCGATTCCACCCAGATGCGCCCATTGTGTCGTTCTACAATGCGCTTGCACACGGCAAGCCCCATTCCCGTCCCCGCGTATTTTCCCCGCGGATGAAGGCGTTGGAAAAGTCGAAAAATGCGTTCGTGATATTCGGACGGGATACCAATCCCGTTATCATGAACTGAAAAAATCCACTCCGCCCCATCCCGTTGTGCACTGATGTCGATTTCCGGGCGTTGCTCGCCTCGGAATTTAATGGCATTATCCAACAGGTGCAAA
>DNPO01000098.1:748-1086 GCA_003501375.1 Candidatus Sumerlaeota bacterium
ATGGCATTATCCAACAGGTGCAAAAAAAGCAAACCAAACTGTTCCGCATTACCGGTAATTTCTGGCAACGGACCATACCGAATTACTGTATTGGTTTCCTGAATGCTATCGCGCAACCGATTAATCACGCGCTCCAACATTTGTTCAGTAGACAAGCGCGCATTGGGTTGCGATTGCACATTCAGCCGGGAATACGTCAGCAAATCGTTCAACAGGGCGTGCATGCGCTGCGCACCTTCTGCTGCAAAGGTGATAAAGTCGTGTGCATCCGCATCCAGTTTATCCGTATAACGCCGTTCCAACAATTGCACAAAACTCGACACCATGCGGAGCGGTTC
>DNPO01000098.1:1355-1551 GCA_003501375.1 Candidatus Sumerlaeota bacterium
GGAGCGGTTCCTGCAAATCGTGGGAAGCGACATAGGCAAATTGTTCCAATTCCGCATTGGACTGCACCAATTTCTGCGCTTCCAATTCCAGCGCTTTTTGCGCCGCCTGGTGCTCCGTTATTTCCTGAACCAGTTGTTCGTTTGTTCGCTGGAGTTCCCCGCTACGCTGCGCCACCAGTTCTTCCAGATGGAGCCG
>DNPO01000098.1:1707-7530 GCA_003501375.1 Candidatus Sumerlaeota bacterium
TCGTGGCTCATATTGGCCAGAAAATTGCTCTTGGCCTGGTTGGAGGCATCGGCCTGCTTTCGTGCGGCGACCAGTTCGCTGGTGCGCTGCACCACCAGTTCTTCCAGATGGAGCCGATGCTGTACCAGTTCCTCTTCCGCCTGTTTGCGCTGCACCAGTCGCCACATGCCCTGCATTAGTAGCGTGAGTTGCCGCGCATCGGACTGGTCGTACTCGCGATCTTTGTTGGCAACGCCCGCCACGGCAACAATGCGCTCCCCGTCAAAAACAGGCGTACTCATGTAGCACACAATGCGTACCTGCCCCCTTTTCAAGGGTGTTGCCATGGAGTAGTTATTAACAATCACCGTTTCGCGCTGTCGAATTGCATCACCCCAAAACTCCGAGGTTTCAACCGGAAAGGTAAGTGCCGCACTATGCAACAGTTCTGGCACCACATTTTTTGACCAGGCCTGCATGGTCAGCGCCGTTTCATCTTCGTTCAAAAATGCCAGGTATCCAATTTTGCTTCCCGTCAGTTGCACGCCTTGGTTCAAGGAAAAATCCATCAGTTCCTGCAACGAAACTTCGGTTTTTTGACTAAGGGTAAGCAGGGCTTCCAAGCGCTGTTCATCCAGACGTAGCGCCTTCTCAATCCGTTTACGCCGCAACATTTCGAGATACACAATAATGAAAGCCGCAGTCAGCGGGAGGACGAGAACAAGAATCAGCGTGATCGATTGATGTGTGAGGTGAAAGTACGTCCTAATATCGGAGTCATCCACCGGAATCGCCAACACCCGCGATGGCGCTATAGAAAATAACGCCCAAGCGAGCAGACCAAAAACGAAACGCAAAGCGGAACGGTTTATCACCGAAAAAAAAGGACGCTGGCAAAAGCGATTCATAGGCATTCTCTAAAACCGCACCTCAAATTTCCATGCCAATAAACGCCGAGGAACTTTCCGCAGACAACGTTTGATTGGAAGCCGCCGGTGGAGCAACCGGAATGGTAAAAAAGAAATCGGAACCACCGCCTGAATTTTGCATCATGCCCACTTTGCCACCGTGCATCTCGACAAACTTGCGCACCAACGCCAACCCCAAGCCGATGCCACGTTTTTGGAATTCGTACTCACCCGTGGAGTGGTGGTAAACATCCAGCGAGGAAAAGAATGGCTCAAACAGATGTGGCAGGTCTTTGTCGTTAATCCCCGTTCCGTTATCGATGACATGCACCTCCAACAGGTTGGAACCTTTTAACTCGGCAGTAACGCGCAAGCAGCCGCCATCCGGGGTAAACTTGATCGCGTTGGTCAACAGATTCACCAACACGTCCTGAATCTTATCGCGATCAATGGAAACCGTCAGCGGAACAGTGGGCGCGCTCAGCATCAGCCTTTGATTCCGCAATTCCACAAAAGGCTGAACTTCACGGGCTGCCGCTTCGATTACGTCCAAAATGGCGACCGCTTGCAGCGTCATTCGCGTGTAAGACTGGCCATCCTCACCAATTTTGAGCGCCTTGGCCACAATACGTTCCAGCCGCCGTACCGCCTGACTGCTGGATTGCAAACAGTGCAATAATTCCGCATTTCCATCCGGCGTTTTCATCTGAAGGATTTGCATCATGCCCTTCAAAATTTGAACCGGAGTGCGCAGTTCGTGCGAGGTAACATCGATAAAAGCGGACTTCATCTTGTCCAACTCGTGCAATTCCTGGTTCGCCTTGGCTAAGGCTTCGTAAGCCGTGGTCAATTCCTGCGTACGCTCCGCGACACGACACTCCAAATTGGTGTTCAAATCGCGTAACTCTGCCTGGATACGGTTGCGCTCAATGGCATAGCGGATGACACGTTTGAGCAATGGCGCTTCCACCTCACCCTTGACCAAGTATTCCTGGGCACCGTTGCGCACCGCTTGCAGTGCAAGTTCCTGATCGTTCAGACCGGTGAGCACGAGCACAGGCGTACCGGGCGCGGCAAGATGAATCCTGTCGAAGGTGGCAAGGCCCTGGCTGTCTGGCAAGGTGAGATCGGACAGCACCACATCAAACCGATGCATGGACAGATTGTCCAACGCCTCGCTCAGTAGCTGCGCCCACACGCAGTGAAAGCGTCCGATGTCTGCGTCGCGTAAATGTTCCTGAATCAGCCGCGCATCCCCCGGATTATCTTCCACCAGCAGAAGCTCGATGGAATTCTGGGTCATTCTTTTGTCCCTTGCGGCAATTTGACAATACTAAACCAAAACGCTTCAATGGTTTTAATCACCTTGACGAACTGGTCAAGATCCAATGGCTTTGCAATATAGCAGTTAGCATGGCTATTGTATGCCTTTGAAATATCCCGCTCCGCTTCTGACGTTGTTAGAATCACCACCGGGATGGTACGGAGCGTCTCATCGTGCTTCATTTCGTCCAAGACTTCCATGCCATTTTTTTTGGGCAGGTTGAGGTCGAGCAAGACCAAGTCAGGTCGTGCAACCCCCTCAAACTTTCCCTTGCGTCGCAGAAAATCCATCGCCTCTTCCCCATTGCCCGCAATGTGGAGATTATTCCGCACCTTGGCATCGGACAATGCTTCCTGGGTCAGGCGCACATCGCCTGGATTGTCTTCCACCAGCAAAATTTCAATGGGACGCGCATCGAATACTGAATTCATTATTCTATCTCCCCTGGCGCTTTTTTCAGACTGAAGTAAAAAGTAGTACCCTTGCCCGGCTCGGACTCCACCCAGATTTTTCCCTCATGCCGCTCTACAATTTTCGAGCAAATCGCCAACCCAACCCCCGTCCCTGGGTATTCTTTTTGCGTCCGAACGCGTTGAAAAATCAAGAATATCTGGCTAAAATATTCTTCTGCAATACCGATTCCATTATCGCGCACACTGAAAATCCAGCGAGCACCTTCTGCCCGAACGCCAACGTGAATAATCGGCGCGACCCCATCCACTTGAAACTTGAGCGCGTTGCTGAGGAGATTCTGAAACAACTGCATCAGTTGCACTTCGTCGGCCAGCACCCGCGGCAGAGGATCATGCGTTATCACTGCGTGCGCGTCCTCTATGGCAAGTTGTAAATTATCCAGCGTTTCTGTGAAGACCCGCTCCGCATCGGTCGCTGCCAACGGACGCGCCTTGCTCGTAACGCGGGAATACTCCAACAAATCGTTCAGTAACCGCTGCATGCGCTTGGCACCATCCACCGCAAACCCGATGTACTCATCCGCGTCCGAGTCCAGTTTGCCCGCATAGCGCTTCTTCAACATTTGGGTAAAACTGGAAACCATGCGCAGCGGCTCCTGCAAATCATGCGAAGCAATGTAGGCGAAATTCTCCAGTTCCTTATTGGAAATTTCCAGTTTGCGCATGGTGACCTGCAAAGCATCCAGCGCCGCTTTTTTATCAGTAACATCACGTGAAATCCCAAAGGTTCCCACAATATTTCCGAGGTCATTGCGCAAAGGCACCTTGGTGGTAGAGGCCCAGGTCACGTGCCCATCCGGCCAATCCTCACGCTCTTCTTTGTCAATAACCGGCTCGCCACTCGTGATAATTCCCTGTTCATCATCAAACGCCTGGCCCGAGTGCGGCATCTCGAAAAAATCAAAATCGGTCTTACCTTCCGCATCGGCGGGGTTCTTCAGACCAAAATGCTCCGCCAGCGTTCGACTTAACCGAATGAACTGGCTCTTGGTATTTTTGAAGTACACATGATCCGGGGTGTGCTCCAACAAATTGTTCATCAGATAGCGTTCGACTGTCAGTGCTTCCTCCGCTTGACGACGGGCAGAACTTTGTTGCTCCAGATGGTGTAGCGTCACCGTCATACGTCGGAGTATTTCCATCACGCAAACGATTACGAGTACAAAGGCCAGAATCAACAGACAGGCATCCCCCAGCGATTTCAAAAACACTCGGTCGGAGGCACTGCGCAGCATCGATATGTTCGCCGTAATGGTGCGTGCAGCATTGTGCAAATCGGCGGCGGCTTTGGCATCACCAGGAAAATCTTTCATATGAGCAAAAAGCAACTTCGCCTTGATACTGTCTTGGCGAATAACGACAAGCAAATCCTCATCTCCGGGGAAATTTTTTTTCAGCACCGAGATATGTTTGAAAAACAAGGCGTTCTTTTGTTCCCAAAGCGTGGCGTATTTCGGATCGTGCGATCCTAAATAATCATGCACACAGGTCGCCATTTGGAACAACGTGGTATTCGCTTCATCCTGAGCGCGACCGCGTAACATTTGCTGATTCGAAAATTGCAAAATCCACCCCAAACTCAGAGCGATACAAAGCGCTGAGATGATGGCAAAAAAAACGCAAAGATGAACCTTTGGGCGAATACCCATAACAAACAACGCCTTTTTCAAGGAAGCAAAATTGGTGAAAACGGGACAATGTCATCAAGCATCCGTGAAGCGAAACAATTCACAAGCACGGCTCATCCCCAATACCTTGATTATGGAGAGCGATTCTCCAATCTGTCAAGGGGATTTCACAAGAGGACTAAGCTCGATACCCACCAGTTGACACCAAAATTATCCAAAAGGTTCATTGACAAGCGACACGCCCCATAGTATACGAAGTGTTCAAGCGACCGGAAATTACTGCTCCGCGTCCACACGTTAGCGAGGCAACATCACGAAAGGAAGAAGACATGCCAGATAAAAAAATCCCCGCTGGTATCTGTGGAATTCTATTGGGAGCGCTGGGCGTTCACAAATTTATTCTCGGCTATACCACGGAAGGTATTATCATGTTGTTAGTTTCGCTCCTCACTTGCGGAGTAGGAGCCACTGTAATGAGCGTCATTGGCTTGATCGAAGGAATTATTTACCTCACAAAAACGGATGAGGACTTCGTCAATACTTATGTGCAAGGGCATAAAGGTTGGTTTTGATCCAGAAATCAGTACGCGCGTAAAATAAAAAGGACGCTTCCCGACCCAACGGTCAAGAAGCGTCCTTTTTTATTGTTGCAATCCCTTTTCCTACGGTTCCTTGGTCTCCACGCCCTTGACGGGCAGGTGACGCGTCAGTTCGTAGCGGTTAAACGCATTCAGGAACGCCTTGGCGCTTGCCATTACCACATCCGTGCTGGTGCCCGTCCCTTTGACCTCCAAGTTATCAACCACCATACGCACATTCACGCGCCCCATCGCATCACCGCCACCCGTGACGGCCTCAATCAGGTATTCTTCCAGTTTCGGGGTGAGACCAATGGCCTGACTCATGGCCTGCAAAATGGCATCCACCGGGCCATCGCCATGCGACGCTTGCAGAATTTCCTCTTCGCCCTTGTGGATTTTCAATGTGGCAGAAGGAATCGTAGAAGTGCCGCTGACCACATGGCAATAATCCAACTTGTAAACCTCCGGCACGCGTGATGCCTGCTCCTGCACAATCGCCAGGATGTCGTCATCGTAAATGTGTTTCTTCACATCGCACATAGCCTTGAAGTGTTCAAACGCCTTGTTGAGTTCCTCATCGCTCAAGCCATCAAAGCCCAACTCGGCCAGTTTTGAACGGAACGCATTACGCCCGCTGTGCTTGCCCATGATCAGATTATCGCCCTTCCACCCCACGGTGTCGGCGGTAAAAATTTCGTAGGTAGAGCGATCTTTTAACACACCATCCTGGTGAATGCCGGACTCATGCGCAAAAGCGTTACCGCCCACCACGGCCTTGTTGCGCTGCACGCGCATACCGGTGATGCGACTCACCAGTTTGGACGTGCGGTAAATCTCCGGCGTTACAATGCTTGTTTCCACGCCGTAGTAATCTTTGCGTATCCGCATGTTCATCACCACTTCTTCCAGCGCCGCGTTGCCTGCACGCTC
>DNPO01000098.1:7866-8938 GCA_003501375.1 Candidatus Sumerlaeota bacterium
GCCACGGCCATACCCAAGTCATTGTGGCAGTGAGTGGACAAGATGCAATTCTCAATCCCCTTCACATTTTGCTTCAGGTACGCGAAGCATCCGCCATACTGTTCAGGTGTGCAAAAACCAACGGTATCAGGAACGTTCAGCGTGGTCGCACCCGCTTCGATTACAGCCTCCAGCACCTCGCGAATGTAGCCCCAATCGGTGCGTCCGGCATCCTCGCAGGAAAACTCCACATCGTTTGTGTAAGTGCGGGCCAACTTCACAGAATCCACCGCAATCTGAATAACCTGCTCCTTCGACATGCGCAGTTTCTTCTGCACATGCACGTCGCTGGTGGCGATGAAGGTATGGATACGACCGCTCTTGGCACCCTTGATTGCCTCGCCGCAACGGATCACGTCCTTTTCCAACGTGCGAGCGAGACCGCAAATGGTCGCGCCTTCGACTTCGGCAGCGATGGCTTGAACGGCTTCAAAGTCACCGGGGGACGAGATGGGGAATCCCGCCTCAATAATATTAACGCCCAAGCGTACCAACTGCCGGGCCACTTCAATTTTTTCGTTCAAATTCATGCTGCAACCGGGCGATTGCTCGCCATCGCGCAGGGTGGTGTCAAAAATGTAAACCTGATTGTTAGACATGGTACAAGAGTCTCCTTGGCGGTACGAACGCGAAAGATACAACAATGCGCACGCAGGGGCCTTATTGTCATCCAAATAGATTGAGAAAGGAAGAAAAAAGAGAAGGCAGGCGCGGGGCCTGTACTAGAGGGGAAGAGTGTAGCCGTGGTCAAAGAATGCCACGGCAATGCGCGCCCTCATTCGCGCGGCGCGGACAGAAGTCTGCGCCGAAACAGAAACGAACTTAGAAGTGTGAGAAACAACGATCATGGTTGTAAGCCTCATCCGGTGCAAAAATACGCCACTGAACAACTTTGACGCAAGGCACCATGAAGAGATACTATGGGAATTGCTTTGCAAAATCAACTTTAAAAAACTCGATTTTCTGCGTTGAAAATCGGATGGACTGGAAAATTCTGGAGTGAGGCGGGGGCAAATGAAACTTGGCAGCCCGG
>DNPO01000391.1:0-3932 GCA_003501375.1 Candidatus Sumerlaeota bacterium
GGTGGTACTGGTACGGCAGCGAATACGAGGCGCACGCTTACTACCTGAAACTGCTGGCCAAGACCGGGCGCGTAACCGATTGGAAAGCGCCCTATCTGGTAAAGTACCTGCTGAACAATCGCAAGAACTCGACGTACTGGAATTCTACGCGTGATACGGCGGTTGTTATCGAAGCGTTCGCCGATTACCTGAAAGCGAGCAAGGAGGACGCGCCGGATATGACGGTGAGCATCGCGTCGGACGACGGCACGTCAAAGACCGTTCACATTACCAGCGAAAACCTGTTCTCGTTCGATAACCAGTTCCTTATCAAGGGCGACGCCGTGAAGGCAGGCAAGCGCACCATCACCATTAAGAAGGAGGGCAAAGGCCCGTTGTACTTCAACGCGTACCTGAGTTACTTCAGCCTGGAGGATTTCATCACATCTGCCGGACTCGAGGTGAAGGTGAAGCGCAACGTGTACAAACTAACTGGGTCGGACAAAAAGATCAAGGTCGCGGGAGCGCGCGGTCAGGCGGTTGACCAGAAGGTCGAGAAGTACGAGCGCACGTTGCTCGACAATAACGCGACGCTCAAGAGCGGCGATTTGGTTGAGGTTGAACTCGTGCTCGAAAGCAAGAACGATTACGAGTACTTGATCTTCGAGGACATGAAGGCGGCGGGTTTTGAACCGGTCGAGGTCAAGAGCGGTTACACCGGCAACGAGATGGGCGCTTACGTCGAATTCCGCGACAACCGCGTGGCGTTTTTCACGCGGCAGTTGGCGCGCGGCAAACACAGCGTATCTTACCGTCTCCGTGCGGAGATTCCCGGCAAGTTCAGCGCACTGCCCGCCAAGGGGTATGCGATGTACGCACCCGAACTGCGCGGCAATTCGGATGAGATCAAGATTAACATCACGGACTAACCTAAACAATAACCGCGTGGGGAAACACCCCCACGCGGTTATTTTTCGCCGAGCATTTCAGCAGCATTGTGCCAGAAGATACGTTCTTTAATGGAGTCCGGGAGAGGCATTTGCGCGACGTAATCGATTTGGTTTTTAAGGCCGCCCCAGGGCGAATCACTCGCAAAAACAATCCGGTTTAGATCATGTTTTTTCAGAATGGCGTCGCGCGTGGAATCGGGGCAATAACCCGCAGTAAACGAGGTATCAATTGTAACGGATTTTCCAGCCAGCGTTTCAAGGAATTCACTGTACAAATTCCATCCACCAAAATGCGCCAATACCACATGTAGTTTTGGAAAGTTCTTCAACACAGTGACAAAGCGATGCGGCGCGGCCAAATCGGAATCCCCGAAGGCGATGTCATATCCGGCGTGAAACAGTAGCGGTAAACCCGCCTGCGCTACGGCATCGTACACGGGGAACATGCGCGGATCGTCCGCTGCAAAATTCTGATAAAACGGGTGGAGTTTGACACCCTTCAGTCCTGCGTTTTGAATCTGTTCCACATCGGCAATGGGGTCGGTTGTGTCCGGGTGAACGGAACCGAATGGCAGGATGCGATCGGTGCGGACTTGCAGGGACCAATCCACAATGTTTTTTGATTGAGCAGGCTTGGTGGCGATGTTAGCCACGACAGATTTTTCGACGCCGAAGCGGTCCATGATTTCCAGCAAACCACTTACTGTTCCATTTGTTTCAGATGTAATGCCATCGTGCGCTGATTTGATGAGCGCAGCAATGGCGCGTTCCGCGATGGCATCCGGGAACGCATGGGTATGAAAATCTAAGATACGCATGCGGCATCCTGTTCCTGAACCCGCGACATGAAGTAGGCTTCGAGTCCTTGGTCACCCGCCTCTTTGCGTAGCGCATCCAGCGAGAGATCAAACAGCACCTTCCCGTGATTAATGGCGATCACGCGGTCGCACAATGCTTCCACCTCGTACAGTTCGTGCGAGGAGAAAAAAAGCGTGACGCCCTTTTCCTTCAGACCAACCAGCACGCGTCGCAGATCATGCCGTCCCACCGGGTCAAGGCCAGACGACAGTTCGTCGAAGATGAGGCATTCGGGTTCCGCTATGAGGGCTTGCGCAATGCCGAGGCGTTGCTGCATCCCCTTGGAGTAATTCCGAATGAGTTTGTTCCCCACGTCCTTCAGCCCGACTTCTTCGAGCAGAAACGGAATCCGTTGGTCGAGCGTTGCGCGGGGAACGCGTTGGAGTCCACCGTACAGACGCAGGAGTTCGGTTGCTTTTAAGAAGGGGTAGTAGAGCGTTACTTCGGGCAGGTAGCCGATGCGAAGTTTGGACTCGACTTCCCCGGCGGGTTTTCCGAAAACGCTGACCTTGCCCGACGCGGGAAACAGAAAGCCCATGAGGGCCTTCATGGTGGATGACTTGCCCGCACCGTTGGGACCGATGAATCCGACGCATTCGCCGGCGCGCACCTCGAATGATACGCCGTTGACCGCGCGCACAGCACCCTCTTTGGAAGAATATTCCACCACGAGATTTTCAACTTGCAGGACTGTTTCGTTGGACATGTTGTTCCCTCCTTCTTACAGAGAAGATACAAAGGGATGCGTGGGAATTCAACCACCAACTGCATTCTCTTACAGCGCATTCCTTTTCTTGCGCGGAAATGAATAGGATTTTATTCATGGCTATGGTAGTATCAGAACGGTGTCTGGTGGTGCGGAAATCAGCAGGTTTCCGTTCTCGCCATAGGAGTGTTCCGTGAATTCTCGTCCCGCCTCGCCCTCCGCGGCGATTTTCAATATAAGTCGTTATGCCATTCATGATGGCCCCGGCATTCGTGTGACGTTCTTTCTTTGCGGGTGTCCGCTTCGTTGCTGGTGGTGTCACAACCCGGAAAGTTTTTTACTGCCAGCCGCATCGACTGATGCGGCGGTACGCCACATGTCGCCGCGTGAAGTGGTTGCCGAAATCGAAAAAGAAATTATCTTCATTGATGAATCGGGTGGCGGCGTTACTTTTTCCGGAGGCGAGCCGTTGATGCAATTCGAATTTCTGCGCGACGTGCTTGATCTCTGCCAGCGACGCGAAATTCATACGGCGGTAGATACGACGGGCTACGCGAAACCGGAAAGATTCCGCCAGATTGCTGAACGTGCTAATTTGTTTTTGTACGATTTGAAATTGATGAATGATGCCGCGCATCAGGAATACACGGGTGTTTCAAACCAACTGGTTTTAAGTAATTTACGAATGCTGGCTGATATGCAAAAGCCCACCATCATCCGCTTTCCCGTGATTCCCGGTGTTACCGACACGCGTGAAAATGTGGAAGCCATGTTAGCGTTTCTCGCGGGCCTGTCCAATTTGCGCGATATTTGCCTTCTGCCTTACCACGCCACTGCTGCTGGAAAATATGAGCGGTTGGGCATGCACAATCGCATGATCGACACAGTGTCGCCATCTCCTGAGGCGATGGAATCGCTTCGTCTCTTTTTCCATAACCAAGGTTACCATGTCAAAATCGGAGGCTGATTGTTATGCGTGAACGTATCCGTCAATTGCGGGAACAAACCCTTGCTGCCGTGCCACGAATTTCCGCCGAACGCGCCCTGCTGCTCACGGAATTTTTGGACAGTGAAGCCGCGCGGGGCATGTCCATTCCGGTGCAGCGCGCCAGCGCGTTTTACCACATCATGGACAAGAAGAAAATTTATGTCGGTGAGGGCGAACTGATCGTCGGTGAGCGCGGCTCGGCTCCGGCTGTCGTGCCCACTTACCCTGAAGTTTGCCTGCACTCGCTCGAAGACCTCGAAACGCTCGACACGCGCTCGAAAATATTCTACAAGGTGGATGACGAAACCAAGCAGATTTATCGCGATCGGATCATTCCCTTCTGGAAGGGCCGCTCGCAACGCGAGCGTATTTTCCGCGAGATGACACCCGAATGGCTCGATGCGTACGCAGCGGGTATGTTCACCGAGTTTCAGGAACAGCGTGGTCCGGG
>DNPO01000391.1:4254-5378 GCA_003501375.1 Candidatus Sumerlaeota bacterium
GAGATCGACGGGGCGATTGCCAAACTCGATTTTTATACCGACTCGGAAGCGCTGGACAAGAAGGATGAACTTGAAGGCATGCGCGTCGCTGCTGATGCGATCATCCGTTTTGCCGAGCGGCATGCGGAGAAACTGGAAGAGTTGGTTGCGCAGGAAAAGGACGAGAAACGTCGCGCCGAGTTGCAAGAAATGGCGCGCATTTGCCGCCATGTTCCCGCTAATGCGCCCAAAACTTTCTGGGAAGCGTTGCAAACCTACTGGTTCGTACATGTCGGCGTTATCACCGAAATTAATCCGTGGGACTCCTTCAATCCGGGTCGTCTTGACCAGCATCTCTACCCCTTCTATAAGAAGGAAATCGAGGCGGGCACTCTGACCGAGGACGACGCGAAGGAATTACTCGAAGCGTTCTGGGTCAAGTTCCACAACCACCCCGCGCCGCCCAAGGTGGGCGTTACGGCGGAGGAAAGCGGCACGTACACCGACTTCGCGCTCATCAACATGGGCGGCGTGAAGGTCGATGGCTCCGACGCGGTCAATGATGTTTCGTACCTGATGCTGGATGTGGTTGAAGAAATGCACATGGTGCAGCCCAGTTCGATGGCGCAGATCAGCAAGAAAAACCCTGATCGATTTGTTAAGCGCGTGGCGCGTGTGGTGAAAACGGGCTTTGGTCAGCCGTCCATTTTTAACACCGACGCGATCATCCAGGAACTGCTGCGTCAGGGCAAAACGCTGGAAGACGCGCGTCGTGCTGGAGCGAGCGGTTGCGTGGAGACCGGAGCGTTTGGTCGTGAAGCGTACATCCTGACGGGTTATTACAACACGCCCAAGGTGCTGGAACTCACGCTTAACAACGGCATTGACCCACGCACGGGCAAGCGGCTGGGCCTTGCCACGGGCGATGCGGCAACGTTCAAAACATTTGATGAATTATTCGCTGCGTTTGAAAAACAGGTGCGCCATTTGGCCGACATCAAGGTGCGCGGAAACAACCTGATTGAGCGGTTATTTTCCACGCGCCTCCCTGTGCCGTTCCTGTCGCTGCTGATTGATGACTGCATCGCCAAGGGCAAAGACTACCACGCAGGTGGCGCGCGCTACAACACGTCCTACATTCAGGG
>DNPO01000130.1 GCA_003501375.1 Candidatus Sumerlaeota bacterium
AGGATGCACTTGCCGGGTTCGTAGATGACTTCCGGGTGGGTGGCGTCCGGCGCAAGCGCGCGGCGTTCGCCCTGGAAACGGCGTGGGTTGGCGGAATATTCGGCGGAGAAGCGGCGCAGGCGGCAGGTGAATTCTTTGGTGCAATTGCAGGACAGGCAGCGAGCGGCTTCGGCTTGGGTGTCTGTGGAGGCGGGTGTTTTTTCTGCGGCAGCAATGTTGAGATCGTCGCAACCGGGGCTGGCGAAAAAGAATTCGCGCAGGGGTGGCAGAAGGTTTTCACCGCGCAGAAACGCGTCTGCTTCCGCAGCAGCGCGACGCCCCACCGCAACCGAACGCGCAAGGTTGCGGCCCACATCGGTGGGGGAGGTTACAAGTTCGCGAAAATAGAAAACACCGTCGGACTGATCGGTCAGATCAGACGGATCAGTCCGACGGTGCTCGCTGTTGTTGGTAAGCGTTGCATCAAACACTTGTGCGCTTGCGGTTGGTTCTACGGCAATGCCAAGCGAAAGCAACGCGGCGATTTCTTTTCCGAGGAGAACCTTGTCGAGTTGCGCATCGGGCACTTGCCAGAGCGTTTCGCAGAGGTGGGGAGACGACTCACCGATGAGCGTAACAGCATGGCCCAACAAACGCAGATGAAATGCTGCGGATAACGCAGCGGGAGTGCTGCCAAAAATTGCGACGCGTTTACCCGTGTCGGCAGCGGGCGTTGGCAAGGCGGGAGTGCCGGACGTCAGCGACTTGGCAACCAATACACGGTGCGATTCGCGGATGCTCAGTGGCTCGTCGATCTTTTTGCGCACGCAGGCGTTCTGACAAAACCCGGGACAAATTTGACCGAGCGTTGCGGGAAAAACCAGATCGCGCCATGCGGTTGTTTCGTCGGCCTCACGGAAGTGACCGGAAATATCCCAGTGCGCCGGACACGCCATGACACACGGTGCGGCGCAACGGCCCGCGTGATCCGATAACAACAACTCCAGCGCGTTGCGACGGGCTGCGTGGACTTCGGCGGAGTCCGTGGTAATGACCATCCCTTCGGAAATGGGCATCACGCACGAGGGTTGGAGATTTTCCTGACCCTCTATGTGCGACACGCACACATAACACGACACGCCGGGTTCAAGTCCGTCCTCATAGCAAAGAGTGGGAATGTCCACACCAGCGGCTCGCGCCGCTTGAAGTACGGTTTCGCCCGGTTGGGCTGTCAGGTGGCGGTGGTTGAGTGTGAAGTGCATGGAGAAAAGAATAAGCCTTATAGGCCCTATACGCCTTATAAGACATATAGGGCCTGGGACTTTTTAAGCCCGCAGTTTTGCCACGCGGGTTTCAATGTTTTTCTTTTGTTCCTCGTCCGTCCACGACGGGTCTTTGAGCGTGAACCACAGGTCGCACGGCAACTTTTCGCACGGGCCGCAGTGGGCGAACTGTTTGTCTTTCACGCATTGGTAGATGGGGCAGACATCCATTCCGACAAACTTTGCCCAGAAGGGTTTGCCCTCCAAGGCATTGCAATCGCCCAGGCATTCTTTACCCAGATATGAACATTCTTCGCAGCAGGCTCCACAGACACAGGCCATTTTGATATTCCTTTTTTTTAGAAGTTAACTCACATCCGCGCCGGGGGCAATCGCGCTGCCGGGGTGCAGGACAAAGAGATCGTCTCCCGCTTTGGCGGCGAGCAACATGCCCTGCGAGGTGAGGCCTTTCAGTTTGCGCGGGGCCAGGTTTGCCACCACGATGATTTGTTTGCCGATGAGGTCTTCGGGCTTGTAGTGCGCGGCAATGCCCGCGACGATCTGGCGTTTTTCAAAGCCGACGTCGATGCTGAGGCGCATGAGTTTGTCGGTCTTGGGCACGCGCTCGGCTTCGAGAATCGTGGCGACGCGCAGGTCGATTTTGGCGAAGTCGTCGTATTCGATTTCGGGCTTTTGCGGGGCGATGGACGGAGTGGACGTTGTGGACTCGGTGGACACGGGAGATTCGGATGCTGACGCATCAGGTGTTGGCTCGGCAGGCATTTCCATCTTGGCGAAGAGCGGCTGCGCAGCGACGATGAGCGTGCCAGCGGGAACGGGCGCGTTGGCAAAATCAGTAGCCGGGGGCAATCCATAAGCCGCCAGCAACTCGGCCATTTTGTTCGGCATCACGGGAGTATAGAACTTGGCCGCTGCAACCAGCGCTTGCGAGGTAACGGCAAGAATGGTTCCAGTGCGTTCAAGATCGCCCTTCTTGGCGGTACTCCACGGAGCCTGGTCGGTAACGTATTTGTTAGCGGCGACCACCACGGCGTTCACGCGTTCGAGCAACGTGTTCAAGGTGGCCTTTTCCAGATAGTCGGGCAGGTCGGCAATCAAGCGATCCACCTCGGCCAGGAGTGCGTTATCGGCATCGTTCCGCGTGGCGGCGGACGGCATCTTACCATCGAAATATTTCACCACCATCGTGGTGATGCGGCAGAGCAGGTTGCCCAGATCGTTGGCCAGTTCGGAATTGTTGCGCCCGATCAGTGATTTGGCGGAGTAGTCGCCGTCGGAACCGAACGTCATGTCGCGCACGATGAAGTAGCGGAAAATATCCAGTCCTACGCGGTTGGCTTCGTCTATCGGAACGATCACGTTGCCGAGACTCTTGCTCATCTTTTCGCCTTCGACCGTCCACCAGCCGTGGATGCGGAGACGTTTGGGCGGTTCGATTCCGGCGGCCTTGAGAATGCAGGGCCAATAAATGGCGTGTTGGCGCAGAATGTCCTTTGCCATCAGATGCGTGGCTTCGGGCCAGTATTTTTTGAACTTTTCGCCGTCGGGCCAGCCCAGCGCACTGATGTAGTTGACCAACGCGTCGTACCAAACGTAGGTAACAAAACCTTTATCAAACGGCAGCGGAATGCCCCACGACATGCGCTCGATGGGGCGCGAAATGCAAAGGTCTTCGAGCGGTTCGCGCAGGAAGGCCAGCACTTCGGAACGGAACTGTGCGGGCATCAAGAATTGCGGGTCGGACTCGATTTTTTCGCGCAGCCAGTCCTGATACTTGGACAGGCGGAAGAAGTAGTTTTTCTCCATGATGCGTTCGAGCGGCATCTTGTGGATGGGGCACATGCCCGGTGTGGCTTCGGTCTCGGTCTTGGTGAAAAATCGTTCGCATTTGACGCAGTAATCGCCACCGTATTCGGCCTGATAAATATCGCCGGAATCGAAGGTTTTTTGCAGCAGGGTCTGCACCACTTTTTTGTGGCGGTCCTCGGTCGTGCGGATAAAGTCGTCGTTCTGGATGCCGAGTTGCGGCCAGAGGTTGCGAAACTTGGCGGAGTTGGCGTCCACCATTGCTTGCGTATCCTGCCCCGTTTGTTCCGCAACGCGGGCGATGTTCTGTCCGTACTCATCGGTGCCGGTGAGGAAATAGGAATCCTGGCCCAGCATTTTGTGGTAGCGGGTCATGATGTCGCAAAAGATGGTGCTGAAGGCGTGGCCCAGATGGGGCGCGGCGTTGACGTAATAGATGGGGGTGGTGATGTAGAAGGTTTTCGGTTGAGGCATTTATTTTTTCCGTGGGTGGGGTTAAAGAAAAATTAGCCACGGATCAACACAGATAACTTCAAAAAACATTTAACCACGAAATACTCGAAACACACGAAAAAAACCTGAGCAGTTTTCGTGTGTTTCGTGCCTTTCGTGGTCATTTTTTTTGTTTTATCCGTGTGCATCTGTGGTTATCCGTGGTTAATTTTTTGTCTTTTTGTTTTACGCCTGCGCAAAACAACTCTTGGAGATACGCGCGGTGATCTCACGCAGAGACGCTTCGAGTTCCAGGCGCATTTCGGGACTCATATTCAGCGCATCGGCCAGCCGCTGGCTTTCCAAAAGATCGCCGTGAATCAGGTCGGGGTGATATGGCACCAAACTGAAGCCGAGCTTGCGCGTGAGCAGGTTGGAGAAGTACGTTACGATGACCGCTTCGGAACGCACATGGATATTCGCATCATCATCGTGCAGGCGAATAACTTCCTGGAACGAATAGGGGTATGTCCACAGACGCAACAGGTGCGCACCCAAATCGTGGTGCCGCATGATGAGTATTTTACGGATGATATCTTCGGTGAGGGGGCGCTTGCCCCAGAGGCCCTGTTTTCTGCCAATTTCCAGCAGATGCAGGATCAGCAACTTGCCCACATCGTGCAACAGCCCCATCATGAAAAAGTCTTTGCTGTTTTCAATGTTGAGTTTTTGCGCGATGTTTTCGTTGGAATAGGCTGTGCAGATACTATGAATCCAAAGGTCCTTCAACAGATGTTGAAACTCGCGCGCTTGCGAACTGAACAAGTTTTGCGCAATGACCGCTTGCACAATATTGAGCGTTTCGCGGAGTCCGAGACGTCCGACAGCCTGCTGCAAGTTGCGGATGCGTTCCAACCCGGCGTAGATGGGGGAGTTGGCCACCTGCAAAATTCGCGCCGACATCCCTGCTTCCAACTCAACCAGGTCGGCCACGGTCTCAAAACTACATGAGTCATCCGCCATCAACAGGCGCACCTTTTGTGCCAGTTCCGGCAAAACGGGTAACACAATGTTGGGCGATTCCACTAGCGAATTGAGTTCGATGGAAATGTCAGTAATAAAATCCAGTTTTTCTGATTCAGTCAGGAGCATCGGACGTGGAGAATCGGGCACTTCCTGCTCGACCACGGCGGGGCCAATGATGCGCGGGCCCAGTAATTCCGCAATGCGTTTGCCATCGATTTTTTCCGTGAAAATTGCACAAGGCGCCACATCATTAATCAAAGCGTGCGAGCTGATTTGAATGGGAGCGGTTTCCAGCACCACGCGCAGCATGGCGGGAAGGCGCTTGTGCGTTTCGGCCAGGAAGGATAAGCCATTAGCGTTACTATCCAGTACGGATTCCACAATGATCATTTCAAACGCATTAGTTTTCAGGCGCAAGATGGCATCAGAGAAACTGACTGCTACAACCGATTCGATATTGAACAATTTAAGGGCAAGTTTAATCTGTGCCGTATTGGTTGTGCTGCGGCACAAGATAAGAACGGGTGGTTGCGGCTGCGTCTGCGGATTGCTCATGAAAAGTCCTGTTTATGCGTTTCCCGATTCAAACTGTTGCTCAGATGATCCAATACGGGACGGAACGGGACTTCATTCCCGGAGTGGATATCGATCAGTGTCTGGTGGGCTTCCATCATGTGAACAATCCGATTCATTTTATCCAGCACCACCTGATCCGATGCCTTAAACTGTCCGTTGGGAGCCGTCCCAACTTGTCCATCGCGGGGGTAAATATCCAAAATATAACCCAAGCCCAGTTTTTCCATTTGCGTCTTGGTTAGCGGCGTGGTGTTGACCACCTGCATTTTGGCGGCTGAGCGGGACATTTGCTTTAGTCCCATCTCGGCCATGACGCCCATGAAGGTGCTGTCCAGCGCGGAGCATCCAGACAAGTCCACCACATAGTGCAACGGTTCCGGTAGAGTGCCTGGTTTTTCTTCCTGCTCCAGGACATGCTTCAGGCTGGGGCTGAGGGAGGAATCCCCGCGTCCCACCACGCGCACGACGAGAAATCCATCGCTAGTGTGCGCGTAAAAGATTTGTGCTGTGGACGACATTTCAGTCATAAAAAGCCAATACCATTTGAGGAAGTATAGTTACGCACCCGTACCCGGCACCTGAATGTGTACCTGTCGGTGGCGCGGGCCGTCGAACTCACAAAAGTAAATGCTCTGCCATGTACCCAATACCAAAGCACCGTTTTCTACCAACACTTGGGCGGAAGCCCCCAACAACGAGGATTTGAGATGCGCATCGCTGTTCCCTTCCGAATGGCGCCAATTGGCGCGGTAGGGTGCAATGCGTTCCAGTCCGTTCAGTAGATCGATCACCACATCGGGGTCAGCGTTTTCATTGATGGTGATAGCCGCTGTGGTGTGGGGACAAAACACGGTGCAAATACCCTGCTGAATTCCCGCTTCGCGCACGGCATCCCGAACGTGCGCCGTAATATCAACAAATTCTGCACGCGAATGGGTTTGTACCAGAACGGTTCTCATTGTATCACACCCCTTTTGTGAGAATCAACCGAGAGGTTGACACATCGGCAACCGAAATCCCCTCATTCTCATTTCAACGGAAAGGCGTTCCTTTGTCAAGAGTTTCGGTTTTTTTCAAAGAAAGAAAGTTTTCCGGGTGTTCAAGTTCGCATGATGCGCTGCATGCAAATAACCGCGTGTGTCATTTTCACGCATCAGGAATGATCCCGCCGTTTTCCCCAAAAATTGTTTTGTAACAAGATTGTAAAAAGACACATCTCCCCTATTCGCCCCCTTGACAAAAAATCCTTTTCTCAGTAGCATCCATGCTTTGTAGGGGACTCGGAGTGAGGGTTTTTATCTGACCCGAGGCTTACAATGCAAAATGAGGAACCCCTCATCACTCAACTGGTAAAAGGTCCAAAAAACCATGAAAGTTGTCGAAACCTTTGGCCTGTCCAAAACATACGTGCAGGACGTTTTGGGCACCGAATACGGACGCATCAAGTTTCGCTTGCGTAACCGTAAGGTGGACGCTCTGAAAGACCTATCATTCTCGGTCGAACAGGGCGAAATTTTTGGTTTGCTTGGCCCCAATGGCGCGGGCAAAACCACCACCATCAAAATCCTTATGGGCATCCACTTCGCCAGTCGGGGAACGGCCACCCTGATGGGACGACCCTTGGGCGATTTGGAAGTAAAGCGTCGTATTGGTTTTCTGCCCGAAAATCCGTACTTCTACGACTACCTGAAAGGGTACGAGTTCCTTCAGTACTACGGCCAACTCTACGGCATGCCCAAACGCCGTCTGAACGCCCGCATTGAAGAACTGCTCGACCTTGTCGGTCTTTCCCACGCGGCCAACCTGCCGCTCAAGGGCTATTCCAAGGGAATGAACCAGCGTATCGGTCTGGCACAGTCGCTTCTGAACGACCCGCAGTTGGTCATTCTGGACGAACCGCAATCTGGCCTTGACCCGCTGGGCCGCAAGGAAGTCCGCGACATCATCCTGAAACTCAAGGAAGAAGGCCGCACGGTTCTTTTCTCTTCGCACATTCTTTCCGATGCGGAAATGATCTGCGACCGCGTGGCGATTCTGTTCAAGGGCGAACTGATCAACATCGGGCGCATGAACGAGTTGCTTTCGGCGAAGACCTACCAGTACGAACTAATCGTATCCGGCCTGCAAGCCGACAAAATGGATGCGTTGAAAAAAGGCGCCAGCAAGGTGTTAGACGCCAACCATGAATCGATGCTGATCTATACGGAAGAAGCGCAGGCGCAGGAAGCGATTCGCACAGCCATCCAGCATGGTGGCGCTATCCGCAGTTTGACCCCGCGTACCGAAACGCTGGAAGAATACTTTATTCGGAACGTCAAAAAAGGAGGCGAAAAACGCGCATGAGCGACAACGCCACCCTCCCCACCCTTGAAAAACTGGAAGTAGCTTCGTGGCGGGATAAGATTTTCCCGCTGGCCTTGTGGGCCATTATCCTCGGACTGCTTTTCCGTCCCCTGCTTTGGAACGATTGGCTACAGATCAAAGCCGCAATCAATCCGGCAGCGCTTTCGTATTCCTGGAAGTTGCTTGGCATGGATATCCTTTGTGTTGGTATTGTTTTTGTCGTATTGTATTGGTTGATCCTGGGGCGTATTGGTTTCATCGCACTCAACACCTTCCGTGAGGCCGTACGTAACCGCATCCTTTACTTCATCCTGTTCTTTGCCATTGTTCTCATGATGGCATCGGGCGTGGTGAAGGAACTGGCTATTTCCGCGTCTACCCGCATTGTGACCGACATTGGTCTTACCTCCATCAGCTTCTTTGGCTTGATGGCAGCCGTGTTCGCGGGTATTTCGCTGGTGTACAACGAATTGGAACGCAAGACGATTTACACCATCGTTTCTAAGCCCGTTCACCGTTATCAGTTCTTGCTGGGCAAGTACTTCGGGCTGCTCCTGACGATTTATGTGATTGTTGCGATCATGTCCCTCTTCTTCTTCTTGGTATTCAACTACCAGGCGAACACTTCGGATGAAGTGCTGGAGAAAGTGCTTTACGCAACCAACACCTCGGGGCAGATGCAAATGGTAGATCATCCGGGCTTGGTGAAGGCGGTTTTTCTGCTGAAGGCAGTGGTTAAGTCGTTTGGGCAATCCGTTGGCAACCTGTTTGGCTTTGCCACCGGAGCGGTGTCACCCAATCTGTTGGTTGCCATTGCGCTGATCGGCCTGCGGCTGATGATTGTTACGGCGATTGCGGTGTTCTTCTCCTCCTTCTCGACGCCAGCGCTTAGCGCAGTTTTCACCGTCATGCTCTTTATGGCGGGAACGCTGAACGAAGATATTTTGCGCTTTGGTATGCACTTGCGGGAAACTGCAATAAAAGAGGCTGCAGGCGCTGCTATTCCGCTGGCCGCATACATCAAGGTAAACCTCGCTTACCTTGCCGCGCTTGTCGTCCCCAATCTGGATAGTCTGGATGTCAACTCGGAAATCCTTCATGGAGACAAGGTGAATGTCTGGCGCTTTTCCGTGCTGTATGCCTTTAGTTATACGGGCATTGTGCTCCTGGGAGCCATTTTGATCTTCCGCAAGAGGAACTTCAAATAATGAAGGCCGTGCGCATTCTCAGTTTCTGCTTGCTGTTCCTTGCCTTTGGCGGGATGGCATTTTACTTGCAAGCCAAGCACTTGCAAACGATCAGCCGTGATCGGCCGTATCGCGACAGCATGGTGTTGCCACGCAAAGAATTTGTGAAATACCTGTGTTTTGGATACGACAATTTCTATGCGGACTTTTTGTATATCCGTGCTATCCAGGCATTCGGAGGCCCTTGGCGCCAATTTATTAAGGATGGCCAAAGCGTCCCTGAAATCTTCGAAACCATTGTCGAACTCGATCCAAGATTTCAAGAAGTTTATGAGTTTGGTTCAATGGTTATCGCGGAAGATGCCAAGCAACCGCGTCGTGCAATAGAACTGAATGCCATCGGTGTCTTGGCCGATCCCAAGCGTTACAAGCCGGCGTATTGGAATGCTTACATCAGTTGGTGGACGCTGAAGTCGGCCAACGAAACCAAGTTCTGGGTGGGACGTGCCTCCAAGGCACCAGATTGCCCGGACTATGTGCGCCGCATTATCAACCATGTGGAAAAAGAAACCGGCCAGTATTCCGCCGCGATGGAACGCTGGATTGCCAGTTACCTGTCTGCTTTCAAGGAGCGCGACGCTCCGATGCAGCAAACTGCCTCGGCGCAGATCATTGATATTGCCGACCATTTGTCGCAGGACACCATGCACAAAGCGTTGCAAAAGTACTACGACGAAAACGGGAAAAAGTTGCCGGATAGTTTGGAAGCATTGGTAGCGCGTGGGTACTTGCAGGATCATACCAATTTCGACACAACAAAACTCCAGGCTATTTTTGATCGTATCGACCCGACCAGCCCGGATGCACAAAAAACGTTAGCGGGTGTTTCGGCAAAAACGCAGCAAATTATTCAACAGTTGCAACAGCCAGGCCCAGTGCCCAAGGATGCGGTGGAGAGCATTGCCAACGATATTACGGTGAAAATGTCAGGGATTCCACCTTATCTTCCAAGCACGAATGATTTGAACATCCCGTATTTTTTACGCAAAGATATTCGGGACAAGCCAGAGGAGATTGAAGAAGGCTTGAAAAATAAGGCTTTGGTTATGGCTGGCAGGGAAGCCAAGGAGCAGGTACAAAAAGCGCTTAATTTTACGCGCGCTAAAGTCACGGAGTACAAAAAGACTTTCAAACGCTACCCGCTCAGTTACCAGGAAGCCCAGGGGGCAGAGGGGCTGTCGGCTGTCGATCCTTTCACCGGGAAGTGGCAGTACAATCCGATTACGGGCGAGGTCAAATCCTTGAAGTTCCCGGAGTTGTAAAAAAACAGATAATAGGCATTAGGCACAAAATAGTGGTCTAATGCCTATTGTATTTTTATCTAAGAGCCTGTAAAAAAGCCAGTATCGCCCCTTCAGGGCTTGTATTCTTTTTCGAATTGTACCCAGGGCTGCGCTGCGCTTGCCCTGGGCTATCTCATCACGCCCCGTTGGGGCTGACTGCAATACCAAAACAATTTTTGACCAAGTAGTGTTAGGGGTTACAATAACATGAAACAGCCAGAAGTCCTCTACTGCCACCGCTGTGGAAAACGCGCCCGACGTTCTGGTGGGTTATGCTGGTATTGCAACGCGGATTTGATCCGTGAGATACGCCCAGCGCGGGCCTGTCCTTTTTGCGGGGAGGAAATCGCGCAGCAAGCGATCAAATGCCCGCACTGCGCCGAGTTTCTGGATGGGCGTCCCAAACCCAATGCCGCGCCAAACGGTGGGCAACAAGTAACTTTCGTTATTGACAAAGCCGTTTTTGGAGCAGGGGCTGCGGGTGTTCCGACCGTAACCCAAGTTGTGGGCCAAACGTTAGTAGGGGGCGCTGGTGCGCCCCTGTCCAATCCCGGGCAAGCGTTGGGTTTTCAAGGAGATGCGTTGCCGCCGCCTGCTGCCGCTGAAATTGCCTATCTGGAAGCGCGTGCATTGCCCGCTCCAGCGTCCGCAAATGGCAACGCGTTGATTCGGCAAACCAATGTGGTGCGTTCTTCTGGCGCGCCACTAGATGACGATGGTTATTTGGTAGTTCACGAGCAGCCTGCCGCACCGGTGGTGAAGGCGCGTGTTGTCGAACAACCGGTCATGGTGCCACCGGTTGTCCCGGAAGCAAAACCAGTTGCTGCACCATCCGCTGAAGTGGCTGCGCCAAGCCGTTACAAAACATGTGTTAATTGCGAGACGGAACTGTTGGCTGGGGACAATTATTGTTTCCATTGTGGAGCGTTGACACCGGGTGGCAAGGCGTTGCGTCCATTGAAAGACGATGGCAAGTCGAATAC
>DNPO01000132.1 GCA_003501375.1 Candidatus Sumerlaeota bacterium
TGCAAAACGCTGGGTTGCACCCGTTGTGATTCTCATCCGTCGCTTTGTTATACTTACTGTTGTTGTTTTTACTATAATACCCGTAATACGTCAACAACACCGGTTTCCCAGAAGTGTTAGTATCCGTGCGGATGATACTTTTCGTTTTAAATTTCGCGTTCCACATTCCAGCCAACACTGTAGTATCCTGTTTTCCCACGGTTCCTGCCGTTCCATTCGCCCCCTGGCAACCCACATGCACCAAGGTGCGATAAAGTGGACGCGTGGCACCGCTAAGATTCGTCGGCTGAGGATCCGCCCAGGTAAGATAATAGGGGTTTTGGCTGGTGCCGACAGTCACCGTCGCTCCATCCGCCACAAGTTTCCAAGCCTCGGCAAACGTGGGATAATACCGCACCCGATTATCTGCCTTCCCGCCCGTGACGTAAGCCCCCACGGTGGAATTACCAGCCGCCGGGGCAACAATACTGCCGGTAAACGCCACTGGGCCAGTTCCTGTTACTGTCGCCCCTTTAAAGAGTTCCGATGCACCCGTCGGAATGGTTTCCAAGACGATGTTCGCATTAAGTTCCGCGTTGCGCGTGCTGCAAACCGGGTTTCTTATTTCGGCGGTTCCCGCTGTTTTATCGGCTACTTGCCAATGTATCGTGTTGTCGTAGGCGGTCGTTCCATCATCATGCACCATCGGGTAATTGGGGCCATACCTCACCGACTTCAGTTTTGCGGAGTAGCCGCGATACTTGGCGGAAATGACATTGTCGGATAGTGCGCTGATGTACGTATAGTCCGTGGTGGTCGTGGATTGCCCAATCGTGATGGTGCATTCCGCCCCAGTTCCCAGCAATGTCAGACCGGAATTGTCCGCAGCGGGATCGTATACTTCCTTGCCGCTGTACCATGCGGGGCATCCGGTGGGCCAGGCAACGCTCTTGGCAGGGGGAATCGCGCGGACTTTCACTTTGGCACCCACCAGGCAGTCTTTTTCGTCGAACGCGACCCATTTTTTGGTACTGGGATCGTATCGTTCGATATGGTCAATCGCTGGCACGTCTTTGCGAATTTTATACAGACTAAATCCATCAGGGTCGCCCGCCCCCCAACTGGTATTTACAAACTGGGCCGTAATTTTATAAGTTCCGGGAAGAAGAGGCGTGGGGTCGATCGTAAGGGACTCTGCCCACAAAGTACCGCCGTAAGTTCCTGTGCATGCAACCTTCTTGGACGAGTCGGTAACTGTGTAGGAAATGCTATCATCGGCAATGCCGCCGATATGATAAGTCATGCCCGCGGGTACCGTAAGCGTTTCGTCCCAGGTGTAACCTCGTCGGTTTTCTCCCCATAGGGGTGGCGAGACACCTGCAACATTCAACGTAATATAGTTGGTTTCACTGGTCGATTATTCCCCTATCACCGTGATCTTAATCTTATCGGAAACGAACTCCTCCGTTTTTCCATCGGCGTTGGTGGCGGAACACTTGGCCCAAACTTGGTAATCACCGGGCACGGTCATGTCAAAAATGCGGTTGAGCCAGATGGAATGCGAAACCTCAGAGCTTGGCGGAACGGTGATGGTTTGGGTAGTAGGAGAAGCGTCTTTGGCACCCGTATCCAAAATGGAATGTCCGTAGCGGGTCAACGAAACCTTTTTATTTACCTCCGCCTTCCCGAGTTTGTTTGTAGCCGGGCCTTCGAGCATCACTTCATAAAACCGGTTGCCCCAAGTAGGGTTTAAAATCTTATCTATTTTTGTCGTTGCGCCGTTAGCTATGTTGGCAAAACAAACGTCCAGTTGAATCGGCGCGGCTTGTTTCAAGGTGGAACTGGCAGAAACAACCAATGGTTGTAAGGCTGTACTTTGCCCACTACTCAATTGGAATTCTTCCGGTGGAGATATCTGAAGCGATAATTGCTGACTTTGCGTGGTTAATCCACCAAAATCTTTCGTAGTGGCAATATCGACTAGATACTTCCCTGGAATAGAAAAATCGTACAAAGTTTCCAATGCAAAGTTTTTATTTTTTATTCCTTCTGGCGGTAAGTCCACATCTTTGATACTTCCTTCAAAAAAACCGCTTTTAATTTTTCCCATCTCAAAGGGGGGGGCGCAAACAGTTGTCTCAGGATGTTGTATTTCATAGGCGTCACACCACCGTGTGGTTTGCCAATAATCTGTGTGTGGTGCATTGTTGCCAGATGATTCGTTTACCGTAATTTCATACAACAAATAGGGATCTGAGGGCCTTTGTATATAGTTGATAGTCTGATTTCCATTTTTGATGAAAGTGAACACTACTATGCGCTCCCCCCAAGTATAATCCATTTTTTCAAGATGAGCAGAAAACTCATAAGGCCTCGCATTTGACGCATGCGCATATACAAAACAATAAAAAAGCAATGCAAGAAAAAAACAACTTGCTGATGCACTTTTCATGATTTTCCTCCATTCCTTGATGTGGTAACTTGTTTTCCAACAGCAGAGATTATGGCGCATCTGTCCACCCTGGGTCCTTGCTAGTTACGCACCGAGTCCATGTTGGTAATGCACAACAACTGCTTCCGGCTGGGTTCTTTGCTTTCATTTTTCCTGATTGTAAATGTTTTGTTTCCCAAGAGATTGAAGTGTTGGGCTGCTTTTTTACTACAGCAGTCCATCCCCACGACAACGTTGCAATGGCAACAGGAATACTATCGCCATCTGCTTTGAAGAAGAAATACATGATAAAATCCTCATTAGCCTTAACTGTACCTTGGTTATTTATGGGTACATTTTCTACCGGCAATTCCACTGCTGGCGAGTCTCTTGTGGTGAGTGCTGTACCGGATGCGGGTTCAGAAAGCAGACCCTCATAATAAGTATCTTTATCATCATGACCGCTTGCAACACATTGTTTATGCTTGTTACAAGTTGCTGGTTTCTTAATGCCATCCCAATAATACTTGTGATTATTTGCTGTGATTAATTGGATAAAACCGTATTGTCCTGTTAACCCCGTCTTATTTTCTGGTATTGCATTAAAGGTAATCCCACGGATACCATTGCCTTCGATACTGCCTAATTGTACGTAACTATTAGGCCCTATTAACGCAATCCGCACATCTCCTGTTATTGAAGTCATGGTTGCAGTTGGTTTCTTCACGTTAATTTTCCCCGCCGCTTTCATATTCCACTTCCCACTCACCGTGCAGGTAACCTTTGCGCTCTTGGCACCTCCCTTGTACCAATAAAACCCAACGCTTGAAACGTCTCTGAGATCAGGCGACCCCAATCTTGTTACTTCACCTAGGGGCGCGGTACAAGTATAACCTTTAACAGCATCACCACCAACCGTCCAATATTCTCCCGATGTTTTGATGGAAAGTCCTGCGGGAATCGTGCCTATAGACAGCCCCACTTTTTTCCCCACCACCCAGTTTTCGGGAGTTTTCAACGTGGTAATATTAGTTCCGCTGTGGTAAAGAGCCAACTCAAAAACAGTGACGTGCGCCACGGCGGGCGTCGTGTTGCCGGATACCGCCGTCACCACAACGTCACCCGCGCTCGTGGAAGTTGTCTTGAAACTGGTGGTAATCTGCGCGCCGCTCCCCTTTGCCGAGCCGCCCCAGGTGGGTTCGCCGTCCGCGAAATCGGCGCCAGCGAGGTTCGGAACCGCCCGCAACTTCACTTTCACGCCTTTGGGAATCACCTGTCCATTCAAATTTACCCAGCCGCCTTTGGGTTTGCCTGTACCGTTGTCGATGGACAAGTCCCACATCTCAATGTGATCGACCGTGGGATATTCCCGAATCTTGTACAGACTGAATCCTTCGTTGTCTACCTTCAATGGGGGACATGCATAAACCGTGTTTACAAACCGGGCCTGGATGCGGTATGTGCCAGCAGAATAGGTGGTTCCATTGACTCCAAGACCTGCAGCCCACAGAGGTACAGCTCCACCAAAACCACCGCCTCCAACCGTATTCCCCTTTTGGTCAAAGACAGTGTACGAGATCGTGTCATCTGCCAAGCCGCCAACGCGATAAATCATTCCCTTGGGTACGGTAAAAGTTTCATCCCACGTGTAGCCTTCGCTGTCGGTGCGTTCATGATAAAGATGACCAAGATGAGCAATGCCTTTAGACAATCCCGCTTCTTTGTCATCTTCCGAACCACCTGCGGGTACCCCCACTTTTAACAACCGCACGTCCTCCAAGGCTTCCTCTTCCGTCCAGTATCCTCCGGATCGTCCGCTTTTCAACCGAAAGAGACTTCCACTGCCAGCTTGAGCAGTTGTTGTCTTCTCGGTACCTGGCGTTGATTTTATTAATTTATCCGTTGCCGTCTGGCTGGTTGGCACGGATGTAGATGCTGATGTGTCTGTCTCACTGTTTACATTCGTATCTGCACCATTGTTTCTACCGCCGTTGGCATTCACCGCCAGATCAAACTCGGCGGAAACGCTATCGCGATAAGCGCCCGGTTGCCACGGGCTGGTTTCTTCCCAGTTCCAGAAACCCTCTTTGCACACATCAAACGCGTACGCGCATTTCACATGCGCAGTACCGGTGGTCTGGCCAACCACACTGCACAGCGTACCACTGGTACTGGCTTCTACATCGCCCGTAACCTCCCAGGAATACGCGCCATTCGGGGCCTCCATATTGGGCGATGCTTCAAAAGAAAGGCTCTTACCGATTCCCACGCTGGTTTGAATGGTTCCGGTCGTTCCGCCATCAACGTACAACTTGATCAGGTTTGCCTTCGCCTGAACGGTTTCGCAAATATCGTTTTCGCCAGTCCAATCCTGAAGCATGGCAGCATTCTGCCAGAAATACGTAACCTGATTGGTTCCCAGGCTGGCGCTGGTCGGATAATCCCACCACGAAACCGCCAGATTATCGGCGGCAATTTCATCCACGGGTAATTCCTTCAGTTTCGCGTCAAAATACCGCATGTCGGCCTCAAACCCCAGCGGACAATCCAACATGCTGCCTGCCCAGGTGTCATAGGACGCATATATCTCGTTGCTATACAGTGCATCGGTTCCCGGCCAAACGGGGTAGACCATTTTTGCCATAACCTGCGCCGGAGTCGATTCGGACTCCGTTTTATTTACCGGCGTCTGGGATGCTCCCGCCGGATTGGCATCCTGAGCAATCACAATCTGTCGCTGTACCGCATTGCCCGGCAGACACAACGCCGCAAACACTGCTGCGACTAAACACAAAACACGCATAACTTGACGCATGGTGATGCCCACGCCTCCTAAAGTATAGATTTGTTATCAGGGAAGATCGAAAATCCCCTGATAACAAAATTAATACCATATGTCATACCACCACACAATAAAAAACACTAGATAAGCAAAAAAACGATAATGGATGTGAATTATTCCCATAGGCGAACAATCGGTAAAAGGTGCGGGGGGGGGTGAAATAGAAGATTTAACCCCGGCTTTCGCCGCGGCGAGTGCGTGGAATATACGCGAAACACGGCGCGCCGCAGGTGCGGGCGTGCGGGGCGATGGGGTGAAAACATTGTCTCTCGCAAAGCCGCGAAGAACGCAAAGGACTGCAAAAATAGGACAACATTTTTAGACAAGATTTACAAGATGAACAAGATTAAAAAAAACAAGAAAAAGATTTTGAAATCTTGTGAATCTTGTTAATCCTGTCTAAAAAAGGTTTGGTTTGTCTTTGTTTTTTGCAGTCCTTCGCGCTCTTTGCGGCTTCGCGAGAGAATTATTTTTCCGGGCTTCTCATTCCGGCGTATTTCTCGCGAGTCCATGCGCAACACCTTCCGGTGGGCGAGATGGGATTTGCGTTCGGGATGGGGAGTGTGAGGGGAAAGGTAAAATTGGGTGGGGTGCATCTGCGCGCGGATGCACCCTGTTTTGCTTTTTTTCTTGCCAACGT
>DNPO01000430.1 GCA_003501375.1 Candidatus Sumerlaeota bacterium
GCCTCTTCGCTGAAGGCGTGGATTTTTTCACCGTTGAGCGATTCGGGGCGGACGCGTTCTACAATTTCTTCCTGACTGGAATTCATGTAGCGCAGTTCAACTTCGGTTTCCTGTTCAATGGCGAAGTGGAGCAACTTGCGAATGTCCTGCTCGTCCGTAGCGGGGTTGGCGTCTGCATAGGCAGAGTGACGGCGCGAGTTAGTGCTGCGTTGCGCCATGAGGTCGCGCATCTGCTTGCGGTACTTGCCAGCAGCGGTGTTGACCTTTTTTTCCAGAGCGGCTTCGAGATTTTTCTCGAAACGCTTGGAAAGAACGCTGATCAAATTACCCACGTTGAGGTGCGCCTGCTGGGCGGGACGAAGCACGTGCATGAGCGGCAAAGCCATGTCTTCGGTGATCGGTGCGCCCAGCGTTTTTTCCAGCGAAAGTAACGTTTCCAGCAAGGCGAGCAACAAGCCAAAATCCTCGCGTTTGAGCGAAAATTGGATGCGTCCATCGCTGGTAGCATGCACATTTTCGCTGTCGCGCACGGGCAGCAAGCCCATCTTTTGTAATTCCCGTGCGACGTGTTGCAGGTCAGCGTTGTGTTGCAAAATCGCGGTATTGCCGCCCACGACTTCTTTAATGAAACTTGCAAAGGTTTTATTGTTCTTCAAGTTTTCCAGCAGCGTTGGGTCCTCGGTGCGGATGTAACCGCCCGCATGCGCCAACGTCACTTCGCCATAACGTGCGGTGCATTCGCGAATCAGGTGGCGCACGGTATCGGGAATGCCACTGGGGCAGCTCTCTTGCAGGAAGGTGAGGATTTCCTCGCCCGTCAATCCGGCGTCGAGACCGGAACGCAGGGAATCGCGCGTGATGCCCAGAATGCTCATCACATCAATGTGGCGGATAATGGCAAAACGGCGCAGTTTGTGAAAGCGCGCCAAATTGAGGTCGGGCGGCGCAACAACATCCAAGTTTGGTAAGATCGTGAAGTGAATCATGTCGTCGCGAAACGGCAACGCAACCGGAGCGTCCGACGCAAAGATGCCGTGGTGCTCTTGAAGCGCTACCAGGAGCGAACGCCCCAGTCCGGTAATCTGGAAGTGGAACTTGCAAGCATCGGGCAGCAACGGGCGCGGATTAAAATTAAAATGGTGGTCGACGCGGTCATTGTTGTTTGTGCCATTGCCCGCTACGGCAGATTCTTCGAAACTGCGATTGCCCAACAGCATCATATCCGTTTTTTCGTGCAGGCCCACGGCGACAATGCCGAGCCAGTGGAGTGTTTCACACAGGACGGATTCAACAACCAAGTAGTTTATGCGATTTTGCTTTTCCAGCCGTTCCCGCGCGCCACGGCGGGGAATGCGCATTTCCATTTGCACCAGCAGACTTTCGATGAAACGTGGCCCTTCGATCCAGGAATCAAACGGGATTTTCCCCAGATTTTCCAGCACCAAGCGTCGTGTCTCGTGAATAGCGATCAGGTTGGAAGGCCGCACGTCCGCATGCAAGCAGTCGCCGTCGATGTATTCTTCGTTCCACTCCGAGCACTCAAACCAACTGGTCAGAATGTCGAGATAGAGCGCGCGGGAATCGAGCAGGCGGTGTTCAAATTCCGCACTCACGGCAAAGGAATCACCCGCTGGCACCAAGAACTTTTTCCAGATGGCGAAGTAGGCAAGGAACTGCGCGTACTTGAGCGTTTTGTTTGCGCTGAGCCGTGCGAGCGCTTTTTTCAGATCATTCTTACCGATGCCGCCACCGGTCAAACGCCGTACTCCGTGCCGCGCAGCGTAGCTCACAAAAATAACGAGATCGCGCAGGATGCTAATGCCGTTGTCCAGAATCGCGCGGGGTTGGAAATCCTGCGTGCGGCTCAGGGCGTCCAGGTCGCGCAAGCATCGATTGTCGGCCACAAAGTGATTGCTGATAATATAGTATAAATCACGCGGAATGCGCAGCAGGTTTTCATGGCGCACCGAATTGTGCGTTTCCAAAAACAGCATACCGGACGAAGCCAGCAAATTTTCAACAGCGTCCGTGGGGGCAATTTCAGAACGGCGCGTTTGCAGCAGGGAAACCAGTTCTCGGTATTGACACACGCCGCGTCGTTGCAGCAACAGGAACAGGATTTCGCGTTGGTCGCCGGGCAACATGTCGACACATGTGCGCAATTTAACCGGGTCGGTCAGGGTTTCGCGAATTTGGTACATCAACTGTTCACGTTTGGTGGCCAGCGGAATGCCCTTCAGCACCTGTGCAACAATTTTGCCCAACTGTTCGGCGGAGTAGTCGTGCAGCAAATTGCCCAGATAGTATTTCCAAAAGTGCGGCAACTCGATGCAACGCAGAAAACATTCCGGTAGCCCATAGATGCGCAGACCGCGACTGGACGCCTCGGGGTAATCCGTCCACTTGTCCTCAAAAATGAATCCCCGTCGCGCCATCTCTGCCAGTTCGTCCTTCAGCACACGCGGGTTGGTATCTTCAACAGAATTTTTCTTGGTTTTTGGAAAACTCCGTCGCCGAATTTCACTGACGTCCAGCGAACCACCATGAATGGCAAGCGTCTGACAGAGTTCCCGTTGAAAATCCGTCAGCCGGTTAAATGCCCCTTGAAAACTCGCGGGATTTTGCAATCGGTGGTAGAGATGTTCAACCCAATCGTCCACCGTGGGCGTCCGATCCTTGGTGGGCAGCGGAGGAAATTGCCAGAAGGCCTGAATGGCTTCCAGGTCGGCAAGGGGAAGGTTTCGCAGAAGGCTTTTCAGTTTCATCGGTTATGCGGGACACCTTTTTGACTGGACTGGGAAATGCAACAGAGAATCTGTCTGATTTTTGCGTTACTCGTTCACTACCTCTTTTTGATCGTACTCAAATCCGTCGTCTTCGGCAGGGACTGCATCTTCTGACACAATACTGTAGCGATACCCCTGCTCGGTCAGAAACAACTGACGCTTGGCGGCAAAGTCCTGATCCTTGCTTTCGCGCGTTACCAGCGAGTAAAATTGTGCCTGGTTATCGCCCGGTTTGGGACGCAAGATGCGGCCCAGTCGTTGCGCCTCTTCCTGGCGTGATCCGAACGTGCCTGACACCTGAATAACCACGTTGGCATCGGGCAGGTCGATGGCAAAGTTGGCCACTTTAGATACAATGAGCACGCGTTGGCTACCATCTCGGAAATCGTTATAAATCTTCTCGCGCTCTTTGGTGGGCGTTTTGCCGGTGATGATCGGTGCGCCAAACTTGCGCTGGATTTCTTCCAACTGCTCAATGTACTGGCCAATAATCAGAACGTGGTCGTTGGCGTGCAGCGCGATGAGTTGTTCGATACATTCCAATTTGACCGGGTTTTCGGAGGCAATACGGAACTTTGCCTTCAGGTCCGCTATGGCGTACGGCATCTTGAGTTCAGGCGCAAGCGGCAGGCGGATTTCGGTGCAAAGCGCCTGTGCAATCCAGCCCTGTTTTTCCAGAACCTTCCACGGCACGTCGAATTTTTTTGGCCCGATCAGGCTGAAGACATCGTCCTCTTTGCCATCCTCGCGCAGCAGCGTGGCGGTGAGGCCCAGGCGACGACGCGCCTGCAAGTCGGCCACGGCGCGGAACACGGGCGCGGGTAGCATGTGGACTTCGTCATAAATGATAAGTCCCCACTTGCCCTGGTCGAACAGTTCCATGTGAGCGAACTCTTCTTCCCTATTCTTGCGGTACGTCAAAATTTGATAGGTTGCCAGCGTGACTGGGCGAATCTGCTTCACTTCGCCGGAATACTCACCCACCATTTCTGGGTCGATGTCCGTTTTGTCGATCAGTTCATCGCGCCACTGACGCAGCGCCACCGTGTTGGTGGTAAGCACCAGCGTGTGTTGCTGAATGCGCGCAATCGCGCCGATGCCGATGACGGTTTTACCGGCACCGCAGGGCAGAACCAACACCCCGGAACCGCCAGAAACGTCACCGGAAACGTGGTACGCATTCACGGCATCTTGTTGATACTGACGCAGCCCAAACGGTTTTCCTCCGCGCGTTGTTTCGCGCAGGTTGACCTCCAGCGCCTCGCCGTCTTCGTAACCAGCCAGGTCTTCCACCGGGTAACCAATTTTGATGAGGGCGCGTTTTGCTTCGCCGCGCGCGCCGTCTTTGAGGAGGACGGTGTGCGAGTCAATTTTCTTTTGCAGCAGGGGGCGGACGGTTTCGTGATGCGAAATTTCCGCGATGAGCACGGTATCTTTCGCTCGCAGGATCAGACCCGCGCCTGCCGGATCGGCCAGCAGTTGCAAGCGGCCATAGCGCCCGATGTATTCGCGGATGTCCACCAGTACGTTTTGCGGAATATCGTACTTGGAATAGGTCTTGAGGGGTTCAATAATCTTCTCCGCTGTCCAGCCAGCGGACGCAGCGTTCCAGAGAGACAGCGGAGTCAATTTATAGTAATGGAAATGCTCCGGGCTTTTTTCCAATTCAGCGAATCCCGCCAGCGCATCGCGGGCGGCTTCGAAAAGCGGATTATCGGTTTCGAGCAACAGGTTTCCAGATTGAACAACAATGGGCAAATTTTGATTGTTGGGCATTTTGCGGAGGCATTCCGTTTACAAGAAAAATAGACTAGTTGGGGTCTCCCGAGGTCATCTCCCGCATGGGCAGGCTAAACCTTAAATTTGAGTTTAGCAAACGGGATGAAAATTCGCAAGAGAAATAGGGAAATGAGCGCTGGGTGATGGGAAAAATTTGCAGAAGATTTTAAGCAATGAGCACCAAATATGGTAGGTAGGAAAAAGGGTTCTGCCAAATGTGGTATTACGCACAGAGGAAGAAAAACGCACGGCTTTTACCACAAAAGCCCTGGCACCGCGGAGATGCAACCAAACAAAACACCCCCAAACAAGACTCTCGCAGAGGCGCGGAGCACG
>DNPO01000150.1:0-314 GCA_003501375.1 Candidatus Sumerlaeota bacterium
TGATTATGATCGCAGAAGCCCAAACCCAGTTTGTAAGCGATGGGGCGTGCCTTCACGCCGCCAATAAATAAATCGCAGCCCTTCTCCTCCAAAAACGCGCAGAGTTCGAGGGGATTGGTGTCGTCCACCAGAATCGTTCCCACATCGCACACGGCCCGCAACTGCTCGTAATCCTCGGGGTTACCCGTCTGCGTACCGGCCAGCACGGTCTTCATTCCCAATGCCCGGAGCGCTCGCACCAGCGAAATTGCCTTGAAGCCACCGCCGACATAAAGCGCCGCGCGCTTGCCTACCAGGTCTTTGCAAATCGTATT
>DNPO01000150.1:714-887 GCA_003501375.1 Candidatus Sumerlaeota bacterium
ATAAACGGAATGTTGTATTTCTCTTCCATCATTTTTGCCAGGTGCATCATGGAACCGGAACACTGCACCACGTTGAGGGCCGCGCCGTGCATCCGCCGAATATCATCTACGCGCCCATCGCCTGTCACCGTTGCTACTACTTCCACGCCCATCCGCTCGTAGTACTTGCGGAT
>DNPO01000150.1:1205-5563 GCA_003501375.1 Candidatus Sumerlaeota bacterium
GAGATGCCCTCCGTGGACGCGGTACCAACCAATTTAAAGAGCGCTTCGCAGGCGGCCATGTAGCCTGTTTTTTTCGTGCCTGCAAAACCCTCGGACTCCACCGACAAAACCGGAATGCCCTTCTCACGTTCCACCCGCTTGCAAACGGCGTCGATATCGTCGCCAATCAACCCGGCGATGCAGGTGGAGTAAACAAACGCCGCCTTGGGCTGATAGGCATCAATCAATTCTGTCAAGGACGCATACAGTTTTTTTTCTGCCCCCTGAATCACGTCCATTTCACGCAGATCGGTTGAAAAACTCAAACGGTGTAACTCCGGCCCGGAGGAAAGCGCACCGCGGATGTCCCACGTATACGCCGCACAACCAATCGGGCCATGAACCAAATGTAACGCGTCTGCCACCGGGTACAGTACCACGCGGGAACCGCAAAAAACGCATGCCCGCTGACTAACGGAGCCGGCTGCGCTTTTCTTCTCGCAGACCATCGGAGCGGCTGTATCCATCCCTTTACGCTGTACCTGAGACTTACGAGATTCGAGGATGTGTATCATGATTGCGCTCCTTAAAAACAATAGGGCCTATAAGCCACATAGGGCTTACAGGCCCTATTTATTACATCACCAACTCGAAGCGTTCTTCTTCGGAATCACGATCCTGCTTGTCCATCAGCGCGCTGAGGATTTTTTCCAGCAACCGCATCGCGCCCTTGTAACCGACGGTGGGGAACTGCGCATGGCCCACGCGGTCGAGAATCGGGAAGCCATGCCGCACGAGCGGAATATCTTCGTCGCGAGCGATGTACTTGCCGTAGGTGTTGCCGATCAGCAAGTGTACAGGCTCCTGCTTAATCCACTGGTGCATCAGGTACATATCCGCTCCAGCGCCCTGCTTCACTTTGACGTCGGGCACGAAGCCTTTTACCAAGGCCTGGATGCGCTCTTCAAAACGCTTACCCGGAGTGCCAGTAACAACATAGGTCGGTAACATATCCAGATCGACCAGGAACTCCGTCAAGGCGATCAACTGATCGGGGTCACCCCACAACGCAACGCGTTTGTGGTAGAGGTACTGGTGCATGTCGGCGATCATGTCGACCAACTGCCCGCGTTCCTCAATGATGGACTCGGGAACATCGACGTTGCAGGTAAGGCGCAAAGCGTCGATGAAGCGGTCAGTAGCGGAAAGACCAATCGGAAGGTCCAGGAACTGCGCCGGAACCTTGCACTTGGAATCCAGCAACTCGGCTGCGGCGTAAGAACCCCAGTCGCCCATCGCCAGGGTGGCTTTGCTGCTCCCCGTGGTTTTGAGTTGCTCAATGGTTGTGCCGCCCTTCGGATACATCTCGAACTCACCCGTCATCGCGCAATCCAGCACGCCCGATGTGTCGGGGAACATCACGAACTTAACGCCCATCTCGTTGGCAATGCGTTTGATTTCGCGCATGTCCGAAGGTTCCACCCAACCAGGGATCAGGTTGATCTGATCCGTTTTTACATCGGTCGGTTCGGCGAAGTAATGCACCATGCCGCGCGTCATGTTGGAGAAACCGGTAACGTGCGACCCCACATAACTGGGAGTGTTGCAGTGGATGATGTACTTGCCAGCGGGAACCTTGCCCCCGTCCAAAGCCGCCTTGGCGATCTGCGGAATATCGTCGCCGATAGTCTCAGACAAGCAGGTGGTGTGAACGGCGATAACATCGGGCTTGTAAACTTCGAAGATGTTCTGAATCGCCTGCAGAAGGTTGGCCTGTCCACCGAACACCGAGGTACCCTCGGTGAAGGAACTGGTCGCCGCCATGACGGGTTCCTTGTAATGGCGGGTCAATACGGTGCGGTGGTAAGAACAGCACCCTTGTGATCCGTGGCTGTGCGGCAAGCAATTGTGAATGCCAAGCGCGGCATACATGGCGCCGACGGGCTGACAGGTCTTGGCGGGATTAATGGTGAGCGCTTCGCGCTCGATCACATCCCCGGTTGTATGTCTTAAGAGTGTCATGGCAGTTTATTCCTTTCACTTGCCGTAAGAAGCCTTCAACTCCGGATTTTTCTGCCAGGGAGCCTTGACGCGCTCCCAAATCCGCATATTGGTAATGCGGTCTATGTCGCGATAGTAGTTGATCGCGCCCTTGAAACCGGCGTAAGGACCGCCGTAATCGTAACTGTGCAACTGCTTTAGCGGGATGCCCATCTTCTGAATAACGTACTTCTCTTTGATACCTGCGCAGAAGACCGACGGGTGATACATTTCAACCAAGCGATGCGCTTCTGCATGGCTGATGTCATCGATGACCAGCGTGTCCTTATCCATCTCCGGCATCATGCCCGTGTAGTCCTTGAACTCAAAACCTTCAGCGGCGAAAGCCTGCATTTCCGCTTCGCTTTTGCGGGGACGATACAACTCGGGATCGGCCTTGATGTCCAACTCTTCAATGTTGCGGCTGTCGGCGTCGACTTTGATATCCGGAATTACACGGCGTCCTTCGTAGTCATCGCGGTGAGCGAACTCGTAACCCGCAGCCAGCGTCGTCATGCCCAGTTCCTTGAACAGGTCCTGGTAGTGGTGAGCGCGAGAACCGCCAACGAACAACATCGCGGTCTTGCCCTCGGTGCGCGGACGGACTTCGGCAATCACTGCATTTACTGCTTCCATCTCTTCGGCGATAACCTTCTCCACGCGCTCGCTGAGTTCGGGAGATTTGAAATACTCGGCGATTTTACGAAGCGACTTGGCTGTCGAATGAGCGCCAATGAAATTCACCTTGAACCACGGAATTCCGTACTTCTTATCCAACATGTCGGCCACATAGTTAATTGAGCGGTGGCACATGACGACGTTGAGATCAGCATTCTGCGCACTGGCAAACTGGTCGTAGGTCGAGTTGCCGCTGAAGGAAGCCTGAAGCGTGATGCCGCAACGTTCCAGCAAGTCTTCAATCACAAACGCATCGCCGCCGATGTTATACTCGCCCAGCATGTTGATGCGATACTTGCCTTCTTTCACCGTGTCGCTCTTGCCAACCACATGCTTCATCAATTGGTTGTTGGCAATATGGTGTCCAGCGGACTGACTGACGCCCTTGTAACCTTCACAACTAAAACCGAAGATGTTAATCCCCAGTTCAGCACTCATCTGTCGAGCGACCGTGTGTACGTCATCACCAATCAAGCCAACGGGACAGGTGGAGAAAACGCCAATGGCCTTGGGCTTGAAAGCCGCATACGCCTCGCGAATGGCCTGGGCCAATTTTTTCTCACCACCGAAAATAATCTCGCTCTCAGCCATATCGGTCGAGAGGCAGTAGGGGATGAAATTGTCTTCCTCTGGCCCGGTGGGACGGGTCTGGTTACGACGCGTCAACCAAGCGTAAAACGAACAACCAATCGGGCCATGCACCAGGTTCAAAATGTCGCGGGTGGGGCCAAGCACCACGCCTTTGCAACCGGCATAGGTACAACCGCGCTGCGTGATAATACCGGGGATCGTACGTGTATTTGCTGCAACTTCCGGCGGCATCTCCGGGTCATTCAAGATGATGCCCTTGGCACGCTTGCGGGCCGTTTTAACCGGATATTCTTTGAGTAGAATATCTTTGGCTTCCGCCGAAGTGGGGTAAGATTTATCTGCCACGATAAGTACTCCTTTCTGATTATTATAAGGCTTATAAGCCTTATGAGGCCTATAGGTCTTATGAGGGAATTAGCGGAAACTGAATGGTTTTTCCTGCATCCACTAAGCCTCATCCAACGCGGCATCGCCGCTTTCTTCTGTACGAACGCGAATAGAATCCGAAACGGGAAGAACGAAAATTTTGCCATCGCCCGGCTTGCCCGTCTGATTCGTCTTGATAATCGTCTCGACAATCCCGGGAACCAACGCGTCGGGAACCACCACGCTGATCATGCGCTTCGGGATAAGCCGCGGACCCTGGCCGAGTTGCGCCACCGCCTCGCCAAATCCCTCTTCAGCGCCCTTCAACACGCGAAAGTCAACATTGCCCTTGCCACGTCCGAGCACCTTGCGCGCGGTAAACGAACCGTAACCGTGCTCTTTGAGCGCGCTCTTGGTGTCGTTCATCTTGTTCATGCGAATAATCGCCAGAACTTCTTTCATGGTTGCTCTCCTTACAGTTCCTTGACACCGGAACTGACCGTGTAGGCTTCATCGACCGAACTGATGAAAATCTTGCCATCACCAAAGGCACCCTTGGTGCCCGTACGCGCCGACTTGATAATCGTTTCCACCGCAAAATCCTTGTCCTCATCCTTCACCACCGTGAGCAACATTTCCTTCGGGATTTCGTCGTACGTTACTTCGCCGATCTTGATACCGCGTTGTTTACCGCGGCCAAAAAC
>DNPO01000150.1:5919-6438 GCA_003501375.1 Candidatus Sumerlaeota bacterium
ATCATGGTCGTAATTCCTTTCCCTTGTCTCTAACAGAGCGGGGTATTGTCTGTCCTGCTTAGTTGGCAATGCCAAAGTCAATCAAGAGTTTTTCCAGTTCATTGATAGCCAACGGTTTCGGAACTACGAACATATCGTTCCCGTCGATTTTGCTCGCCAATGCGCGGTACTCATCTGCTTGAGGAGCCTCTGCGTTCCACTCGATAACCGTTTTGCGGTTAATTTCCGCACGCTGCACATCGTTGTCGCGCGGAACAAAGTGGACCATCTGTGTGCCAAGCGCCTTGGCGAATTCTTCGATCATTTCCTTCTCGTTATCCACTTTACGGCTGTTGCAAATCAAACCGCCCAAACGAACGCCACCGGCTTCAGCAAACTTCACGATACCCTTACAAATGTTATTGGCGGCGTACATGGCCATCATCTCACCCGAACACACGATGTAGATTTCTTCGGCCTTGCCATCGCGAATAGGCATCGCGAAACCACCGCAAACAACGTCGCCCAGAACGTCATAGA
>DNPO01000264.1 GCA_003501375.1 Candidatus Sumerlaeota bacterium
GCAGATAACCCGGTAAGCAAGAGTGCCTTTTTGCGCGGCTGCGGGGTTGCGTGGGCAGCCTCTTGAGTACGTGCTTTGCGCAATGCTACGGTCCAGCCCATCCAGAATGTTTCCACCATCCCCACGCCGTTTTCAATCTGACAATCACGTTCTGTGGCGGTATATTTGGGCGGGTGCAGCCCGGCGATCATATAAAATTCGTCTGCCAGCAAAATCGTGCGGTGTCCCTCTGGGGAAAATTGCCGCGATGTTTTCTGGTGCGGTTCTACTTGACGAATAACGGTTTCCGCAATCTCCGGGGTCATGGGATGGAGATTTGCGAGTCCCTCACGGTGCGCGGTCAGCCCAACCGGGACAATGGCGATGGACTGCATGGCGGGCACAAGCGTGGTCAAGTCGTTGAGTGTTTTATCCAGCAACGCGCCATCGTTCCACCCTGGACAAAGCACAATTTGTGCGTGGAATTCAATGCGCTTTTTTTTAAACAAACGCAGCATGTCCAAAATGTCCGGTGTTTTGCTGGGAGCGATGCCGAGCATTTTGCAGCGCATCTTGTGGTCGGTCACATGCACGGAAATATACAGGGGCGACATGCGCTGTTTCACGATGCGGTCGATGTCCGCTTCGGTCAACCCGCTGGCGGTGATGTATTGCCCGTGGGTGAAGGAGAGGCGAAAATCATCGTCCTTGACATAAAGCGCCTCGCGCAACCCAGCCGGGTTTTGCTCAACAAAGCAGAAAATACAATGGTTTGGACAGCGGAGTGTTTTCAAATCCTCTACGTCGATGCCAATGGGATCGTAGCCCTCCCGTTGCAGGGAGAGCATGATGGGTTTGGTGGAATCGGGTGGTAACAGTTTGAGTTTCAGGCGTACGTCGGCGCTTTGAAANNGGCGACATGCGCTGTTTCACGATGCGGTCGATGTCTGCTTCGGTCAGCCCGCTGGCGGTAATGTATTGCCCGTGGGTGAAGGAGAGGCGAAAATCATCGTCCTTGACATAAAGCGCATCGCGCAACCCAACCGGGTTTTGCTCAACAAAGCAAAAAACGCAATGGTTTGGGCAGCGGAGCGTTTTTAATTCCTCCACCTCGATGCCAATGGGATCGTAGCCCTCCCGTTGCAGGGAGAGCATGATGGGTTTGGTGGAATCGGGTGGTAACAGTTTGAGTTTCAGGCGTACGTCGGCGCTTTGAAAGGCGTATTCCAACTCATCCTGCACGGGTTTGCCGTTGATGGTGAGGATACGACTACCGGGTAGAATTCCGGATTTAGCCGCGAGACTTTTGGGATGAACCCCGGTGATCAGCAATCCAGACTGTAGCGTGGCAGTGTCTTTTGTCATGGGCGGTTTGCGCGTTGCGCCTCAAAAAAACCTAACACGGTTTTCACGTTGCAACTCCAGGCATGTTCGGCACAGACGCGCGCCCGCGCCCGAGTCGCAATCTCCGCACAGCGTTCTGGGTTTTCCATGAGCGTTAGAAGACGTTGTGCTGCTTCCGGGACATTTTTTTTCGGGAAAAGCAATCCTTCTACGCCGTCAGTCAAAGCCTGGGTCACACCCGGATAATCGGGCGCCGCAGAAGGCACCCCCGACGCTTGGTACTCAAACAACTTGGTTGGGCAAGTCCAGGGGAGCGTATCGGGAACAATGGCCGCATCCATTGCGTTGATGTGGGCCGGAACTTCGGGGTAGGGGAGGCTCCCGGTAAAAATAAAATGGGTTTCCAGCCCGCGTGCACGCGCGTTGGTTTCCTGCTCGCGCACATGGCGTTCCTCACCGCCCACAATTAAAAAAACAAAATCCGTGCGATGCTCTTTAAGGATTGCCGCCATGTCCAGCAGCGAAGAAATTCCGTGCCAGCCAGCCAGCCCACCAACGTAACCGATCACGAACTTGTTTTGCAAATGCAGACGATCCCGCACCGCATTGCGCCGTTCGGAATCTGGGTGGAATAGATCGGTATCCACGGCGGTGGGTAAAATATGAACCGCATTCGGTCGCGCACCCCGCGCCAGCATTTCTTCACGTAAGGGTTCCGCTACAGCAGTAAGCGCTGGCGCTCCACGCAGCACCTGATTTTCGCAACGCTCCGCCCATTGGGGAAAATGCAACTTGGTGCGGTGTTCGCGTGAGAGAAACGCGTTGCCTTCCACCACGCGCGGAAGGAGCAGGCGACGCCCCAGCCAATCCCCCGCTAAGCCGTAGAGTGAAAACCGTTCGTAAATCGCTTCAATGCGAAGTTCTGAAATGATGCGTTTTGCCGCATAATAAAAGGGCCAGTTATGCAGATAGTTGCGCAGATCGTACCCCAGCAGTTTACTGCGCGATGGGCGCAACTCGGTCAGGGGAAAGGGCGGTATGAACGCATCGGGATTCTGCGCGGCAGAGGCAGGGGCGCAAAGACTGCACAGCACATGGACATCGTGTCCCTCTTTTTGGAGCGCGCGGGCAAATTCGCGAACATGGGTGGAACTGCCCTTTTGCCCCATGACGGGCACCCCATGATCTTGGCAAAGATAAAGAATTCGCATTAAAAACCTTTAAGGTCAGGTTGTCAGGATACTCTTACTCGCTGAACTCTCCCAGTTTGTACAGGCCGGCGTAGTGTCCGCCCAACTCCATCAATTGCGGATGCGTGCCCTGTTCCACCACTTTGCCCGCATCCAGCACCACGATGTTGTCGGCGTACATGATGGTGGAAAGGCGGTGCGCGATTACCAACACCGTTCTGTTTTTCATCAAAACACTGAACGCTTCCTGCACGGCGGCTTCGGATTCGTTGTCTAACGCGGAAGTGGCTTCGTCCAGAATCAGAATTTGTGGATTGCGGCAGAAAACGCGTGCGATTGCCAAACGTTGGCGCTGCCCCCCGCTCAAACTGGACCCGCGTGGGCCAATCATAGCCCCATAGCCCTTGCCACCGTCTAATGCCATAATGAATTCATGCGCATAGGCCGATTTTGCTGCGGCTTCGATTTGCTCTTGCGTGGCACCCTCTGCGCCATAGGAGATGTTGTGCGCCACGGTATTCTGGAAGAGCAGAGTTTCCTGGCTGACAATGCCGAAAAGCGAGCGCAGTTCTTTAATCCGAAGATGGCGCAGGTCTGTCCCATCAATTTTGATGCAGCCCTGTTGCGGGTCATAAAAACGCATGAGCAGATTGGCCAACGTCGTTTTACCCGATCCGCTACGTCCAACGATAGCGGTGGTTTTACCCTTGGGAATTTCTAAACTGACACCATGCAGCACTTCTTTTTCCCCGTAAGAAAAAACAAGGTTTTCCATCGTGATGGAGTGAGCCAAGGACTTGATAGATACAGGCGGCAAACTCTCCGGCGGGTCTTGCACGGTGGGGGTAAAGGCCAACACTTCCAAAATACGCTCTGCACTGATACGAGACGCTTGCATGGTCACATTGGCTTTGCCCATGCGCTTGAGCGGTTGATACACTTGGCTCAGCAATGCCAGGTAGGCCATGAACGTGGGCGCTTCCATGGCGTGGTCTTTAAGAACCAACTTTGCACCGATCAGCAAAATGCCACCCGTGGCAACGGAACCCAGAAAAACCATCAGGGGAGAAGAAGCGAACTTGGCAATGCGTCGCTTCATTTCCAATTCAAATACGGTGTAGTTATGGTCAAAAAAGCGCTTGCTCTCAAGGTCTTCCGTACAGAGTGCTTTCACCAATGGCATGTTGTGAAGTGATTCATTCAAGACAGCCGACAACAAGTCGCCACTCTTGCGTTGTTTCCGCGTCACCTTGCGGAGTTTGCGAGCGAACAAGGCCAGCAGAATACCCGCCGGAACCAGCCCAACAAAAGCGAGTGCGGTCAATTTCCAGTCGATGATCAATAAAAAGAGGATAATGAAAAACATCTGGAAGGATTGTTGTAAAAGATTTCGGATAAAATACGAAATAATTTCCTGAACGCTGTATACATCACTGCCGATTCGACTGATCAAATAACCGACCGGATGTTTGGCAAAAAATGCCATGTCTTGTCGCAGGATGTTTTTAAAAAGGTCGTTCTTGAGCGTCATAAAGGACAGGTACAGCGTGTAAGCCAGTTGATATTGGCTGACGTAAACCAAGACCCCGTTGATTGCCGAAAGCGCGATAATGACGAGAGCAATGATCGTCAAGGCGGGCATGGGGTGCTGTTCGGCATAGTGATAGCCGACACTTTCATAATGGTACGCTTGCTCTCGGTAGGGGAGAACTTCCGTTTTGGCGCGGCGTACCAGTGTTTGTAGAGAATTTTCGTCTTGTTTTGGTTCTATTTCTTTGTGTAATTTTTCGATTTGTTTTTCACGTTTAATTTCGCGTTCTTGTGCCTTCGTCTGGTCGAAAAGCACATTCAACGCAGGTATGGCAAGGACAATAGTGGAAGTACCCGTTGACGCTGCGGCAATGAGGCAGATAATACCAATTATTAGACGGAATTTATATGGTTTCAGATATTTCAAAAAGGGGAGGATAAACAAAAGTGAGAGTCCTTTCGGGAAACAGGTGCGGAAAAAGCAGAGTGCTCGAAAGCCAAGCATGCCAGCCCCGACCGCCGTATACTATAAGAAATGGCACCTGGAAAGTCAAAGAGATAAGGGAACAGGGGGATGGGTGCATCTTGTCGGTGCGCTACCGTCTCCTGCTTTTCACAGCCACAGCCTGTTTTCGAGAAGATTAGAAGCGCCGCCCCGGCGATCCGATACTTTAAATCAGTATTTTCGGCGGAGTTTCAATCGCAAGCGATGCCAGACTAATGCGCTGCGCTGGATGAATCCCAAACGGCAAATAGCCGCTTGCGATACCACTTCATATGCCGTCCAAGATTTTTTACCCGCCAAAGAATGGGCATGTTTTGCTAATTTTACGCCTAACTCTTTACGAATAATCTCTGGGAAAATGTTCAGCGCTCGTGCATTTTTTTCAATATGGGCGCATGCTCGGACATACGCTTCGCCTAATGTGGGATCATCTTTTCTTGCTTTGGTATCTGAAATGGCATTGGGCGTGATACGTATATCATACAAAACTTCGGGCAGCCATTTCCCTTTGAGCAAGGCAAAGATGCGAAAGCCATACTCAAAATCTTGCCATACCGGCAAATCTTCGGCCCAGGGGCCAACCTTACTCAAACTGGAGCGTCGGAAAACGGGGGAGTGCGTACTGAGGCATGGCTGATTGACATAGGATACGATGGTGTTTTTTCGCTGAGAAAATACCCATTGGTCCATATTGGTGAGACGCGTCCCATTTTTTTCCTGAAAACGCAGAAAATCGCAGGTAACGAAATCCAATTCTGGTTCCGCGCGAAGGACTGCAATGGAGCGGGCCAATTTTTCTGGACGCATCAGATCGTCAGAATCAAAAAATTGAATATACTCACCAAGGGAGAGTTCCGCCCCTTCATTGCGCGCAATGGGGGCGCCTCGGTTTTCGCGACGCAGCACGCGCATGGTAAAGCCTGAATCATCCGCATGCTCGGTTGCCCAGTGTTCTGCTGCTGCTGGCGTTCCATCTGTAGAACCGTCATCGATGATCATGACTTCAATGGGGCGATAGGTCTGTTGCCAAACGGAATCGAGCGTCAGTGGCAGGAGTGTTGCCCGGTTATAGGTCGGGATGATAACCGATACCAAACCGGGCACGCTTGTGCCCCTTGGCCAAGTGGAAGATTCCGTATTTGCGATTTTGTCCATGTGACCGCCCTGTAGGATTATTCCCATCCCAATTGTTTCCGGTATAGTGCAAGCGTCAACAACCCGCAGAGGCGGAAAGTGGCAGAATCACCCACATTCCCTGGGCTTTGGCGGGCTTGGGTAAATAAATCCCCGATGGCTGCACTCGCGAACCAAGGGTTTCCCGCGGGGTAAGCCTTTTCCAGAAAGGCTCGCAGAGATGGTTCTTTTAGGAAAATTGCTCGGTAATCGACAACCGACGTCCGCTTTAAAAATGGTAACAGATGCTTCAGAACGAACGCTTGAACCGGTCGCCAGATTTTTTGTTTTTTACGCAAGATCAATTCGGGACGGCGGAGTGTGCGCAACAGGGTGGCTTTTTCGCTACCGGTATATAACAC
>DNPO01000255.1:0-5692 GCA_003501375.1 Candidatus Sumerlaeota bacterium
CTTTGCGCAAACTCGCCGAGAAAGCAAAATCGTGGAACAACTTGGAAGCGTCAGTTGGAATGGCCGCTATCAACTCGGTTTTTAATGCGCCGTCGGCGGTCGAAGCAAATTTCGATATTTCGCCGATTGAGCCGGGAAGCGGATACGAAACTTTCGAGAAGATGCGCAACGAAGTGCGCGGAAAAAAAGTAACCGTCGTCGGACACTTTCCCAATTTGGAGGCGCTGGGCGAGGTTTGCGAATTATCTATCTTGGAGCGCAATCCACAGCGGGGCGATTTTCCCGATCCGGCTTGTGAGTATATTTTGGGCGAGCAGGATTATGTGTTCATCACGGGCATTACGATGATTAACAAAACCTTGCCGAGGTTGTTGGAATTGTGCAGCAAGGATGCCAAGATTACGCTGGTTGGCCCTACCGTAACTTTGGCACCACTCTGGTTCGAACGCGGAGTTACCGCGCTGGGAGGACGCGTCGTGTTCGATCCAGAGATTATGTTTAACCAGGTGCGCGAAGGCGGCGGACATGACCGCTTTGGGAAATGCGCGCGGATGGTGCAACTGCATCAAGGGCTTGTAAAAGCGGCCCTTGTTTAAAATTAAGGTTCGTGTGTGTTTTATGGTGTTTGGGGTACATCCCGAAGGTATGAGACATACGTTAGCCGGGGGTAAGCGAAGCGCAACCCCAGGAAAATTCCAAAAAAACAAGGCACCCTGTAAGGGTGCGACAAGGTTTGAAAAACTAGTTGGATTGTACAATTTCTCGGCAGTCGCACCCTTTCAGGGTGCAAAAAATATACGCTGTTTACCGGGGGTTGCGCTTCGCTTACCCCCGGCTAACGTATGTCTCATCCCTTCGGGATGTACTGCCACTGCTTCAAACACCAGAGAACACAGATGAGCCAAAACTAATTAGCATTAAGCATTGGGAGAAATCCATGAATCCGCAAAAAATAGCCTGCATGCACTGTGTGTCTCCACAGAAAATTTTTACCATTGGAGAGGGGCATCGGATCGCTGTTATGGGCGAGCAGTCTCCCTGGGCCTACAAACTTTTCCCGGAAATATGCCAAGCCAAATCGCGCGATGATTTCTCTCCCGAACAGTTGAAGGAAATGGGGGTGGATTTGGTTTTCTACTCGCCAGGGATGCACAAGGAGAAGCCGTTTAGCGATGTGGGACTACCGACGGTATGCAGTTTTTCGGGCGAAAAAAGAGCCGTAACGGTGGATCAGTTTTTTGAAAGTTTTGAGGGACAGGTTGCACTTTTTGGCGACATTCTTGGTCCCCAGGCCAGGGAGCGGGCGGATAATTACAATCGGGTTTTTGAGAGGAAGGCGCGGGAAGTTTTTGCGATCACTTCCAAAATTGATCCGGGAAAAAGACCCAAGGTTTATTTTGGCGGTAAGCGCAACGACTTAACGAGTACGCAGGGAAATACCAGTTATATGCACTGGGTTGTTAGCATTGCCGGCGGAGATTATCTGCCTGCGGCGCTTCAGGGGGATTATGCAACGGCGGAGGCGGAACAGATAAAGGCGTGGAACCCCGAGTTTATTTTCCTCAGCGCCTATTCGGACTCAACGAATTTTGTTACCCAAGCGCCGGAATGGGCAGAGTTAGATGCGGTTAAAAATAAGCGAGTTTACCGCATTCCACGCGGCGTTTTTGCGTGGGATCATGCCAGCAGCGAGGCTCCTTTGCTCATGCTCTACATGGCGAAGATGCTGCATCCGGGCCTTTTTGAAGATTGTAATTTGTGTGTTGAGGTACGGGCTTTTTATGCCGAAGCGTATGAGAAAACAATAACGAATCAGGATGCGGAAAGAATCCTTACGTTCCTTCCACCCATGTGATCAGAAAAAAGAAAATCGTGTTGACGTTGGACGGATGTATAGAAAGCGAGATCGAACGCCATGAATTTGCAACCTATTGGAGTTGTTTACACCCCCTTCCACGAAGCGACGGGAACTCCATTGCAACCCGTTTACTCTCGCGGTTACGATGGAACGCTGGAAATCTTTGATCCCTTTGTTCCGGGATTGAAAGACCTTGACGGGTTTGACCGAATTTGGCTGTTGTTTTGGTGTCACCGCAGTTGCGCACCCAAGATGGTAGTGGCTCCCTATCGCGACACGGTGGAGCACGGGGTTTTTGCTTCGCGCGTTCCGGCGCGTCCGAACCCTATCGGACTTTCCTGCGTGCGGTTGGTGGGAATTGAGGAAAACCTCGTCCGTATTACCGAGATGGATATTTTAGACGGTACGCCATTGTTGGACATCAAACCTTTTGTTCCGGATTACGACACACATGTGGTAGAGCGTTGGGGGTGGCTGGGAAAATCGGAGACCTTTGATCGGAGTATCACCACAGCGAACAAGCGTTTCGAAATTTAGGAGACCGAGCGCCATGAAAAAATCAACGAAGACCAAAAGAATGCTCATGTGGACAATTTACGATGCACTCCTTGATCTGATTCCAGAGAACCTGATGGTGCATGATTGTCAGGCGGGTGTTAATTGGACTTTTGCCCGTTCTCTTGGAGTCGGGTTGGCTATGACGCCGTTGGAAGGGGAGCGGCGTCTTACCCGGGCGGGCAGCATTGCGGGAACTCCGCTGCGGCGTCTCGCAGAATACATCAAGTCCTGGAATAATCTGGAAGCAGCAGTCGGGTTGGCGGCCATTAATTCTGCAATTAATGCGCCGCAGGAAATTCAAAATGCTTTTGATCGGTGCCTGGACGATTTTCCGAAAGGTAATGTTTTTGACTGTATGTTGGGAGAGTTGCGCGGGAAAAAAGTGGGGGTGGTGGGGCATTTTCAAGGGCTGGAGCGTGTCGCTGCTGTTTGCGAAAGTTTGACCATTCTGGAACGCCGTCCGTTGCCGGGTGACTTGCCGGATTCCGCGTGCGAATATGTTTTACCTGATCAAGATTACGTTTTTATTACCGCAACAACCTTGATTAATAAGACTCTTCCCCGCTTGCTCGCGCTAAGTGAACATGCGCAGGTTGTGCTCGTTGGTCCCAGTACTCCCATGACGCCTCTGTTCTTTGATTTTGGGATCAAGGTTCTGGCTGGGATGACCGTGGTAAATGAAATTGCGCTTTGCCGATCCATTCAGGAAGGCGGCGACGTACATTCTTTCGAATCGGGAACGCGGAAAATATTTGCGGGATACGAAAATGCTAAAACGTTGGATGTGAATTCCAGAATGGCGGATACCTACCGATGAGTCTCGCAGCCGAAGAACGTATGAACATATCCATGGGAAAAATGGTTGCCGTGCAGACTAAACAGGGTAAGGCATTTCCTGTTTTAACTGGATTGGTTATTGCATTAATTACGTCTATCATTTTTTCTCTTGCGATGGGGCGATATGGCATTCCGCTTCGCGACCTATTCTCGCTGTTGCTTGCGAAAGTTTTTCCTTTTTGTTCGACGGATGTGGATGCGGTTTCCAGTGCGGTTTTATTTCGGGTCAGGATGCCGCGCATTCTTGCCGCAACGCTGGTGGGTGCTGCGCTGGCATCCTCAGGCGCATCGTACCAAGGCATCTTTAAAAATCCGATGGTTTCTCCTGATTTGCTGGGGGCGTCCGCGGGTGCTAGCTTCGGTGTTGCGTTGGGAATCATGCTGGGATTTAACGTGATTCTCATTCAGTTCATTGCTTTTGGGTTTGGCCTGCTGGCTGTGTTGACAACCTGCGCCGTAAGCGCTCGCATTGGACGTAATCAGGATTCCATCCTCATCATGACGTTGTCGGGAATTTTGGTTGGTTCGATCTTCATGTCGTTTGTCACTCTCATTAAATATGTGGCGGACCATTATAGCAAGATGCCAGCGATTACTTTTTGGTTAATGGGGAGTTTATCTGCGGTCAATGTTCGTGATTTATGGTTTATGTTGGTTCCCATGGTGTTGGGCTTGACGCCGCTGCTGTTGCTGCGATGGAAACTCAACGTGTTAGCGCTGGGAGATGAAGAGGCGAAGGCACTGGGTGTTAATACGGGTCGGATTCGTTTTGTTATTATCATTTGCGCAACCCTGATGACAGCGGCAGCGGTTTCGATTAGTGGCATTATTGGTTGGGTGGGGCTGGTTGTTCCGCATCTAACGCGTATGCTGGTCGGCCCAAACTATCGAGTTTTGTTGCCAGCATCAGCGCTTATTGGTGGCGCGTATCTGTTGCTGATGGATGATTTGGCACGCTTGGCATGTGCCACCGAATTGCCGTTGGGGGTTTTGACCGCGCTGATTGGCGCACCGTTTTTCATCTTTTTGTTGATGCGTACAAAGAAAGGTTGGGCCTGAAAATGCTGGAAGCGCAAGCCCTCACCTGCGGATATGGAAAACGCGCTGTGGTGTGCGAAGCCAACCTGCGCATCACTCCTGGAGAAGTTGTTTGCCTGCTTGGCCCCAATGGATCAGGGAAGACAACTTTTTTTAAAACGTTGCTGGGGTTTTTAAAACCGCTGGGGGGACGCATTCTGATCCAGGGGGAGGATGTGCTGAAATGGTCGCGCAACCAACTTGCGCGAACCATCGCTTACGTTCCGCAATCGCACACGCCTACCTTTCCCTTTCGTGTGTTAGATGTGGTTACGATGGGGCGTGTGGCACATCTTGGTTTGTTTGCATCGCCTTCACGCAGCGATATGCGCACATCCGAAAAAGCGCTGGAGGCGGTGGGGATGGGGCATTTGGCGGAGAAACCTTATACCGAAATTAGCGGCGGCGAACGACAAATGATTCTCATTGCGCGAGCGTTGGCACAGGAGGCGCGTTTGATGATAATGGACGAACCAACGTCCAGCCTCGATTTTGGCAATCAAATTCGCCTGCTGAAGCATGTGCGAAAACTAGCAGATTCTGGAATGGGTATTCTAATGACCACGCACCTGCCGAACCATGCGATGCTTTGCGGCAACCGGGTTGCGGTGATTGACAATGGACGAATGCGGCTGGCTGGAAAACCTGGGGAGGTTTTGGATGAGCGTTGCTTAAAGGAAATTTACGGCATCAATGTACGTGTGCTGGACACGGAGAATATGCAGGGTGAATCCATGAAAACCTGCGTGCCAATGCTGGATTAAAACAACAAAATAATTTTGTTTTGAAAGGTTCGTCTATGCGTTTTTTGCAAACATACTTCTTTCTGATTGTTCTGATCAGTTCCGCTTTTTTCGATGCTTCAGCGGAAGAAGCCACCCGAACCATTACGGACATGGCAGGGCGGAAAGTTACTATTTCCGTTCCGATTAAAAGAGTGTTTTGCACCAATGGCATCAGCCCAATCTTGGTGTACACCCTGGCTCCGGAAAAACTCATTGGTTGGCCGTTGCCGCTTTCGCCTGAAGCGGCGAAGTATATCGCATCACCGTATGATAAGTTGCCGGTTATTGGCGGTTGGTTCGGTAAAGGAAACTCGATTGGGGTGGAGCAGATTATTCAGACGCATCCTGATATGATTTTGTTTGTATCAATGGGTACCTTCGGAAAAACTGATCAGTATTCCATTTCTATGGTCGATGACTTGCAAATGCAAACCCATATTCCTGTGGTTATTGTGCAGGGGTATCTTTCGGATACAGAACAATGCTACCGCTTGTTGGGCGACTGGCTTGGCGTGCCGAAACGCGGAGCAGAACTGGCGGATTATATCGCAAAAACGCTGAACGAAATTCAGGAGAA
>DNPO01000255.1:6033-9783 GCA_003501375.1 Candidatus Sumerlaeota bacterium
CAGGTTCTCCACATGTGGAGTTGTTTGACGCTCTTAAGGCGATCAATGTGGCTCAGGTCGGTATGGTGCAAGGCGGACGCGTTCCCGTTTCTATGGAGCAAATCCTCGCATGGAACCCGGATATTATCCTTTCAGAATATAAGCGGAATTTGAAAACGGAAGGTGGCCTGTATGAACAAATTAGTAAAGACCCAGTTTGGAAAAATATCTCCGCGGTGAAAAATAAGAAGGTGTACGAAACGCCACAATATCCTTATAACTGGCTGAGTCATCCGCCATCAGTTAATCGTATTTTGGGAATCAAGTGGGTCGCGAACCTATTTTACCCGGATGTCTTTTTCTATGATATTCGACGTGAAACGCACGAGTTTTATGAGGTGTTTTATCGCAAGAAACTAACTGAAGAGGAGGTGGATGCGCTGTTGGATCGCGCCTTACCTTTCTAATAATCCAAGCTGGAAAAGAAAGAGTATGCCATGCGTTTATTTCAACTATATTTTTTTGCAGTATGGTTTATTGTTTGCAGTTTCCAATTGCCAGCGGCAGAGCAATCCACTCGCGTTGTAACCGACGCGGTTGGTCGCAAGGTAACTATTCCAACAAAGATCAACCGCGTCTATAGCACTGGCCCTGTTGGTACCATTTTGCTCTACACGCTGGTACCGGAAAAACTGGTAGGTTGGAATTACAAACACAGCGAGCCTGATGTGAAATACATCGTGCCTCCTTATGATAAATTGCCCGTTGTCGGCGGATGGTACGGGAAAAGCAACACGGGTAATTTAGAAGAAATTATCAACGCTCGCCCCGACTTAATTGTTTCCGTGGGTATGACAACAACGGATACTCTTTCTATCGCGACAGGGGAGCAGGTACAGATGCAAAGCGGCATTCCTGTCTATATGGCGGAAAGCGATTTGTTTAAGTTGGAACAAACTTATCGGACATTAGGCGATGTGCTCGGTGTGCCTGAACGCGGCAGGGAATTGGCAGATTATTGCGCACAGACGTTTCAGGATGTTCAGGAAAAGATGAAGAAACTTCCGCCGCGCAACAAGCGCGCGCGTGTTTACTACGCCGAGGGATTTAAAGGGCTGGAAACAGACGCGTCTGGTTCGCCCCATTCGGCGTTGCTGGATTGGGTGGGTGCGGTCAATGTAGCGGACACTCCTCTGTTGGATGGTTACGGCCGTGCGCAAGTTTCAATGGAGCAATTGTTGCGTTGGAATCCCGACATCATTATTGCAGGCTATGAGATAGGTGCAGGCCCGGGAGGTGTGTACAACGTAGTTAAGAATGATCCCACGTGGCAGCACTTGGCCGCGGTTAAAAATGGCAAGGTGTACGAGACGCCTCAGCATCCGTTTAACTGGTTTGATCGTCCGCCCAGTGTCAGTCGCGTGCTTGGTGTCAAGTGGGTCGCCAACCTGCTTTATCCTGATATTTTCCCTTACGATATGCGACATGAAGCCTCGGTCTTTTACGAGAAGTTCTATCATAAAAAACTTACCGAGGCGGAATTAGATGGATTGCTCAATCGGTCGCTTCCGCAAAAATAATTGGTGCTGAACATACATCCTATTGGAAAGAAGGCCCTTTGATATGAGTCTTGTCCGCCGTTTTATTTTTGCTGTTTGTCTTTTTCTCTGCGCATGGGCGACGGTCTCAGCGGAAGAACCCACGCGTATTTTTACCGATGTTGTGGGGCGCAAAGTGAGTATTCCAACCAAGATCAACAAGGTGTATTGCACTAGCGCCGTCGGTGTTATTTTGATCTATACATTGTCTCCAGACAAATTGGCGGGTTGGACGAATAAACTGGGGCTGGACGAACTCAAGTATATCACGTCCCCTTACGACAAACTGCCGGTGATTGGCGGTGCGTTTGGGAAAAACAACTCAGGGAGTTTGGAAGAGATTGTCAAGGCGCATCCCGATGTCATTTTTTCCACGGGAACGGCGGATGCTTTGACCGTATCGACCAGTGAACGGTTGCAAACGCAAACCGGAATTCCGGTGGTGATATTAGGCAGCAACCTTTCCCAACTGGAAGCGACTTATCGGATTTCTGGCGACCTGCTGGATGCAAAGGATCGGGCTACGGAGTTGGCCGACTATTGCGCCAAAACGCTAAAGGAGACGGAGGAGAAGGTCAAGGCTATTCCTAAAGAGAAACGCCCACGCGTGTACTACGCGGAAGGTCCGCGTGGGTTGGAAACAGACCCGTCCGGTTCTTTTCATGTGGAACTGCTCGACGTGCTGGGCGCGGTCAATGTGGCGGAGGTGCCCATTATCAGCAGCATGGGGCGTAGCCCGGTTTCGATGGAGCAACTCCTGGTTTGGAATCCGGAAATTATTATCTCCGGATACGAGCACGGCTTGGGGCCTGGGGGATTGCGTGATGAAGTCTTGGCGGATGTCGCCTGGAAAAACATTGCTGCGGTTAAAAATAAAAAGGTTTTTGAAACACCGCAATATCCGTTTAACTGGTTTGATCGCCCGCCATCTGTCAATCGTATCTTGGGAATCAAGTGGGTTGCTTATTTGCTCTACCCCGATGTTTTTCCGTTTGATATGCGGAAGGAAACAAGTGAGTTTTATGAAAAATTTTATCGTAGGAAACTAACCGAGCAAGAACTGGATGAATTATTGAGTCGCTCTCTTCCTCGGAAATAGCGCGTACTCTGAACACCAACAGAAGGAGTATTATCATGGCACAAGTACCGCAGGAATCTGTATCCATCCGCCCCATTGGCGTGGTCGTTTCAGCCTTCAAGGATTTCGATCAGAAGACAAATTACGAAGCGGAAAGTATGATTCAGATTCGCGAAGACCTCGAGGCCGCGTTGACAGGTCTGGAAGAGTATTCGCATATTCATGTTTTGTATCACCAGCATCGGCGCAAGGAGTGGCAGCAGGCGGTGGGGTGGACGAAGACAGAGGATCAAATTTTAACCATGGACACTCCGGAGGAACCGTTCTGCAAGGGGATTTATACCACGCGTTCCCCTGCACGTCCGTCTGGAATTGGCTCCTGCATTGCAGAATTAGTGCGCAGAGAGGGAAACAAATTGTATCTCAAAGGATTGGATGCTTTTAACGGCACTTCTGTCCTCGACATAAAAATTTATGTTCCGCGCTACGACTGTTTTCCATTTGCCGATCTCCCTTTGCAATGGTGTTCCATTTTACCGGTGAAAAGCACATCGCGCATGCTGCACTGGGACTCCATGAACGTTAGTCTGGCGCTGGGGATGCGTGCCGGATTGAAAGCATTGCAAGTGCTCGGAATCAATCGGGGCGAAGCGGCCGAAGCGCGTGTTGTGGGGGGCAATTTTTTTGTCCAAGGCGTGGAAGGTGTTACCGGATGCAGTGTGCTGCATGATAACTTGAGTTTCACTGAGCAGTCCGACAAGATTGGCGTGTGGTATGTGCGCCTCACCGTGGGGGAGCGTACCGTTACCGTTCAGTTAAATGAACGGCTATATACGGGGGCGGATGAAGTGCTTTGCCTCTCAGACGACGTGTTGTTTGCCAGTGTTTCTTAATCGCTTGGCATTGAAATTGCTTTCTTAACATCCCTGTAGCCCTTCGGATTGATGCTACTGGGCTGCAAGGATGCAGAGAACAACGCAAAAGGGAAATAGGATGAACGATACGAAAGATACCGCAGCGCCAACGCTTTGCGATACTGCCAAGGAGGGCAATGTGGAATGTGCTTGCGCAAAACGGCTTGCGGCAGCATCCGCT
>DNPO01000255.1:10024-11403 GCA_003501375.1 Candidatus Sumerlaeota bacterium
GCGCAAAACGGCTGGCGGCAGCATCCGCTGCATTGCGCGAGAAAGCAGCCCCGCCACCACCTGCTGCACCTGTAAAATCCTCCGAAGATGCAGGTTGCGGGTGCGAGAAACCTACCATTCCGAAGCCTTTGCCTGTGCCGGTTTTAGAAGATGCGGACGAAGTCGATCCCTGCGACCACCATACTTTTGAAGGCGAGGAAGCCGGGCCGGTTACAGAAGGGGAGGGGGAACCCGCGGCCCCTTGCGCGTGCAAAGGCTTGCTGAAATATCGCCGGGCGCACTGTCTTTGCGGGGCTATTTTTGGAACGTTTGTCGTTGGGCATCTGCTGGTTATTGCCACTGGAATTTCTCCGGCGGCTTATACGCAGAATTGCCAGGCGTTGGATGTCTTGGTGAAGAATTTTCGTATTTTTGAAATTGTATTAGTGCTGCTGCCCCTAACGATTCTTTTGCTAAGCGGGCTTTACCTGCTTGGCCGTTCTGGATTGGCGTACCACATCAAGCGTTGCAAACGCGGTGGGAAGATGCGTCATTTTTTACAAAGGTGGAGTGCGGTTTGCCTGCTTGCTTTTTTACTGTTCCACACGGCTACTTTTAGTGTTTGGGGATTGCATACTATTTGCAAGACAACGGGTGTGCAGGGGTTGGAACGTTATGAAGCCGGCAGTTTGTATCACTCCGTGCAACCTTACGAATCGACCCTTGCCGGGGTGCGGCATTTTTGGGCAGCCATTCCCGACTTGCACCCGATGAATGTGCTGGTCATGGCGTTTTATCTGTTGGGTACTTTAGCCTTTGCTTACCATTTGCCCAACGGTCTCTGGACGGGAACTGTGGCGTGGGAATTTTGCAAAGTTTCCGAAGCGCGACGTTACCTCACTTGGCCTTGTCTTGCTATTGGTGTCATCATGGCTACGGTGGGATTCGTGGCGTGGGCGGCATTTACTATTTTGCCACATTAGTTTCAAGGAGAGATGCCATGAATGACTGTCTGGTTATTTACGCCTCGATGAGTCAGGTGAAGCGCGTCCAGGGTGAACTCGAAAAAAATGGCGGGCGCGTGAATGTTACGCGCACCCCCCACTGCATTTCTACTGGGGGGTGCAGCACCGCAATTCGTTGTAAACAGGGACAATTATCAAAGGTCGTTGCAGCCTCTGCAACGCTCGATATTCCCGTGGAAGCCGCTTACGCGGAACTGCCGGGTTTTGATGGACCTGATTATCAACCGCTTGATTGGAATGCACTGTGATTTATCTGGACAATGCCGCCACCTCCTGGCCCAAACCCGATAGCGTGATCGAAGCGGTGACGCGTTGTATGCGCGACTATGGCGCGAACCCCGGGCGTAGTGGTCATCGCATGGCGATGCGGGCTGC
>DNPO01000255.1:11782-17257 GCA_003501375.1 Candidatus Sumerlaeota bacterium
TTAAGGGATTGCTGAATCCTGGTGATCACGTCATTATCTCGCCGCTGGAGCACAATGCCGTTATCCGTCCGCTCAAACGCTTGGAATTGCTTGGCGTCGAACTAACAGTTGCCAAGGGTGATTTTCACGGACGCGTTAGTTTTGAATCGGTTGCGCATGAACTCAGGCCAAACACAAAACTTATTTGTGTTTCTCATGCCTCCAATGTGACCGGGGCGATCCAGCCCATTACGGAAATTGGTGCGTTGGCGCACGAACATGGCATTTTTTTTATGGTGGACGGCTCACAAACTGCCGGGCATGTGCCGATTGATGTGCAGCAAATGCACATCGACCTGCTTGCTGTTCCGGGGCATAAGGGGCTGTTGGGGCCGCAGGGCACTGGTGCGCTGTACACACGCAAAGAAATTTTGCTCCGCCCCTTGATTGAGGGCGGTACGGGCAGTCAATCGGAGAACCCGCATCAGCCGGATTTTATCCCGGATCGCTACGAAAGCGGTACGCTTAACACTCCGGGTATTGCGGGATTAAACGCGGGAATCCAGTACCTTTTTGAAAAAGGTGTGGGCACTCTTCAGGCACATGACCAGTCGCTCACGCGGCAGTCGCTCGAGGCATTGGAGAAAGTTCCCGGATTGCATATATATGGTCCGCTTAACCCAGACGAACGTACGGGGACTGTGGCACTCAACCTTACGGGTCAGGATTGTAATATGGTTTGTGAAATGCTGGATCAGCAATTTGATATTGCCGTACGCGGCGGACTGCACTGCGCCTGGCTGGCGCACAGAACACTTGGCACGCTTCACTCGGGGGCGGTTCGGTTGAGTTGGGGCGCTTTCAATACCGAGCAAGATGTGCAAGATGCAGCAAGCGCCTTGCGAACACTTCTGGCTGGGTAGTCTTTAAAATGCTGACGAGTGCCGAACATTTTCTTTTTTAGCGTAAACGGACAGACGTATCACAACATCGCATTTAATTTGATTTTAGTTTTCTGGGGGAAACAGGGGAAGACGGATGGTAAAAGTGGTGCCCACCCCCTCAGTCGATTCTACTTGGATAGTTCCTTTGTGTTGTTCAACAATCACCGCATGGGTAATGGCAAGTCCTTGTCCCGTGCCTTTGCCCACGGATTTTGTTGTGAAAAAAGGATCATAAATTCGTTCTCGTATATCCTTGGGAATCCCTGCGCCCGTGTCTTGAATTTTAATTTCCACTTGTTGTTCCAACTGTTTGGTACTAATCATAATATCCCCTTTTACTGCGGATTTTTCGCCAATCTTTTCAGCAATTGCATGCGCCGAATTGATGATCAGGTTCAAAATTACTTGATTAAACGGTCCTGGAAAGCAGGGAACCATGGGTAGCGCTGGGTCGTAATTGGTTTTAAGATTAGCAACATACTTCCATTCATTTCGTGCGACGGTGATGGTACTTTCGATTGCTTTGTTAATATCTACCACGGCCCGCTCACTTCCCGATGGATGTGAAAATTCTTTCACTGCTCGAACAATTTTTGTTACCCGGTCAATGCCTGCTATGGAACGCTCAATGGCTGTTGGTATTTCTTGCCGAAGAAAATCAAAGTCAATCCGTTCAATAATTTCATCCAGTTCTGTAATTAACGCGGGTTCCACATTTCCTTTTTTTAAAGATACCCTGAGTAAATTGTATTCCTCCAGCAACGCCAGAATGTCAGCAAACGCTTCTTGAATAAAATGGGTGTTGTCTCCAATGAACTGCATGGGGGTGTTGATTTCGTGGGCAATCCCTGCGGCCATTGCACCAATGGATTCCAACTTTTGCGATTGGCGTAATTGCATTTCCATCATTCTTTGTTCCGTTACATCTTGTACCATTTCAATGACCGCAACGATTTCGCCACCCGCATTGTGGATGGGGGAGGTGGCCAAGCGAAACAAGTGAGTTGAACCTCCCATGAAGATTTCGGACACCGTCTCGTGAAAATTGCGGTCTTGCAATGTTTGAACCGTCGGATAATAAATGCTGGCGGCATCATCCGGGGGGCAGCCAAATGCGACCTCACACAGAGGATGTTCCTCCACTTGGATACCCGGGTACCAAGTGCGCATTTGTCGATTGAGTTCGAGCACTTGCATTTTGGGAGAAATCAAGGCGACTCCGACTTGGATATACTCGACTATCTGGTGATATTTTTCCTCGTTTTCTCGGAGAATTTCCTCATCTTGTTTACGTTTGGTGATATCTTCAATGGCCCAAACTACTCCATATTCCAAATCGGGGGGCGCAATTGCCTTGCCACTGAATAGACACCAAACGGTGTGACCATCCTTGTGCAACAAGGGGTATTCCATTTGCACCGTGGCATGTTCCTGGGTTAAATGGGAATAGTATTGTTCATCAAATGTCAAATAATTCTCATGCGAGAGGTGGATAAATTTGGCATTTCGTCCTTCCATTTCTTCTTGAGAATAGCCCAGCATGGCAGCCATGCGCCGATTGGCCTTTGCAATAATACGTCCACGCATGACTAAAATACCTACCATGCTACTTTCAAAAATAGCACTTTGTTGTTCGATTGATGCGTGCAATTCTTGTTCTGCTTTTTTCAAATCGCTAATGTCCAAAAAACTTTCGATCAAACAATTGCGCCCCCCAATTTTAGTTCCAACGCTTGTTTTTAATATGGGTATCCAGCGTTCATTTGCTGCAATCAATACCGCTTCTGTTTCTGTGCTGTCTGTGAAAAGCATTTTGTCTGCCATGGTCATATCTTCAAGGGTGGCAGAGTAGATGATGTCCCGAGAATCCAGCCCAATGATTGCTGATTTTGGGAGACCGATCATGCGAACAGCATTCGGATTCGCATCGAGAATGCGGTAGGTATTTCCCTCTAAAACCAAGATCCCGGTACGAACGGAATCCATTATAGCACGCAGGCGCTCATTGGAATTTTGCAACGCTTCCTCAATCTGTTTCTTTTGCGTGAGGTCTCTCCATAAGCAGTGCATCATGTTCCTGCCCTTATAGGAAATCGGCGTAAGCGTTACTTCGGCAAGAAATTCCTCACCGCTGGCTTTAAGATGTACCCATTCAAAATGATGAGAACCATTTTGAATGAGTTCTTGGGCTTTTTCTTTAGAGGTTCGCCCATCTGGTTGCAACGCGGGCGACAAGTCTGCTGGATGTCGCATGAGGATATCGTTCCGATTGTTGTATTCGAGGAGGCGGAGTGTTGCCTCATTGCAGTCCACAAAACGATCCTGATCCAGCAACAGGATCGCGTCATCCGATGCGTATAGAACATCCAGAAAACGCTTTTCGCTTTCCTGAAGTTCCAGTTCCGTTCTTTTGCGCTCGGTAATGTCACGCGCTGTTACCATCCACCCCCAGGAAACTTGGGTTTCATCGCTCAGAGAGGAAACACAAAAATCATAATATTTTCCCAATATGCGATATTCTCTAACTTCCTTTTCGCTTTGATTCGGTTTTAAAAGATAGGGACAGTCCTTTCGTTCATGTTCTAAATGACACAATGTTTCATGGACATCTTTTCCAATGAGTTCGTTTTGATCCATTCCTGTTTGACATGCTACTGCAAGGTTACAACGTAGGATCATTCCATCAGAATTCAAAACAACAATCATATCAGGAGATGCGTTAAACACCGCCTGCCATTGCGTAACCAACGCACTCATCCTATCTGCTAATTCCAAGGTTCGGCGGTGTTCCAGAGCCTGCAAGATTGTCTGTTCGAGCAGGTCTGAATCGCATGGTTTTTCTAAACAATCGAAAGCGCCTAACTTCATGGCTTCGACAGTCCGCGCTACGCTGATCGCGCCGCTGAGGACTATTGGGATCGATTTTATGCCATTTTTTTGCATGGCTGCGAGCACGCCAAAGCCGTCGAGTCCGGGCATTTCCAAATCCAGCAGGACGACCTCCGGTTCAGAGGAAATGAGACGCTGCACTCCTTCAACACCGTTGATAGCGGTTTCACAAGCAAACCCATGATGTTGCATCTCCTTGGCCAGGGATGTTCGAACATCTGGATTATCATCCACAATCAAGATACAGGCGCTTGGATTGGAAAGAGTGTCCATAGTGTTTTTTCTACCCTTGGCGGTTAGTCTTGTGAAGCGTCTATTACTTGGCGAACTTTCGATAGTAAATCTTCCGGGCCAAAAGGTTTCTGCAAGAATGCGTTTTTCCCAGATTTCCAGAATTCATCTTTTATAATGTTCGAACCGTAGCCACTCATCAAAATGGCACGTCCCTCGGGCTTGTATTTGAGAAAAGCGGTAAAAATTTCTTGTCCATTTCCTTTGGGCAAAAGGACATCAGACAAGAGCAAATTAATTTCCGTATGATGCTCCTCCAACTTGTGTATGGCTTCCACCCCATTGCTTGCCGCAATCACTTTGTATCCAGCAGGTTCCAGAATCCGGACGGCCAGGGTACGGAGCACCACATCATCTTCCACGAGTAAGATCGTTTCGTGTCCACCCCATGAAACTTTCGCTACTTCGGTTTCAGTCTCTTGTGATTCTTCGGGCGCTAACGGTAGATAGATTTTGAAAACACTTCCCATTCCTTTTTCGCTATAGACGTGAATGAATCCTTCATGCTGCTGCACGATCCCATAAACGGTTGCAAGCCCCAGTCCCGTTCCTTTCCCAAAATCCTTGGTGGTAAAAAATGGTTCAAAGATATAAGAGAGAGTGGTCGAGTCCATGCCTGTGCCATTATCAGAAACTCGGAGCAAAACATACTTGCCAGGTTTTGCCCAAGGTTGTATCTCGCAGTAATCAGCACTTAAATTTTCTTCGCTTACCTCGATTTCCAATAGCCCCCCTTCTGGCATGGCGTCGCGGGCGTTGACACACAGATTCATCAATACCTGCTCTAATTGTCCAGGGTCTGAAAAAACATGCACATTGCGCGAAGCGGGATGAAAGTTAAGTTCAATATCTTCTCCCAAAAGCCGTCCAATCATCTTGAGCAGGTTCTGTACCAAATCATTCACATCCACGTTTTTACGTTCAAGGACTTGTTGTCGGCTAAATGCCAGTAATTGCCGAGTTAGTGAGGCAGCGCGCTCCGTACCCTTATATACTTCTTTTGCATTATCGTATGTTTCTGAGCCGGGGGGCAGAGTTTCCAAAAGGAAACGCCCATAGCACATTATCGCCTGCAAAATATTATTGAAATCGTGGGCCACACCACCAGCCAGCCTTCCTACGCATTCCATCTTTTGCGCCTGGTTTAACTGAGTCTGAAGTTTTTGCCGCTCCTCCTCCGCTTGCTTGCGATCTGTGATATCAGTGACGATGTGAATGGCACCGGCATACTGTCCATCCGCATCCAAGATAGGGTCTCCAGTAACTTGGAACCATCTGTCCCCCAGGTGCAATTCGGTGCTTTCGCGCTGCAAACTGTGTTGTGCTTTTATGACCGGGCATTCGGAGATTGGCCCTGTTGAAGAATGCAATA
>DNPO01000036.1:0-212 GCA_003501375.1 Candidatus Sumerlaeota bacterium
CGCGGCCCCCTGCCGCATCGACACTGCCGAAGCCGCTGCCGTTACATTCCCCAACTATGTCGCGCTCATGCGCGGCCTCGGGGCAATCATGGAAACCCGCTAACTGCCACTGCAAAACCGCAGGGGCGCTGCCCCCGCGCCCCCGCAAGGAACTCCGTCCCTTGCCCCGGAATCTTTTAAAAAAAAGAACACGTCCGTTTGGTGCTGCGCGG
>DNPO01000036.1:541-8290 GCA_003501375.1 Candidatus Sumerlaeota bacterium
GTTCCCCAGCGGAGGTTTGGAGGCGAAGCCTCCAAGGTTTTGCAGTTGCAGTTCTGGTTAGGATAGTGGTACGTTTGATGCGTTATGCCTGACTTGACCCCGCTCTATACACTCCTCTCCCATGTTATCCCGCTTGACTGCATGCAAGCGCGCTTTATGCAGCAGGCCATGCTCGGCCTGCTGTTGCTCGCTCCCATGTGTGCTGCAATGGGAGTGCAAGTGGTGAATTTGCGCATGGCATTTTTCTCCGATGCGATCAGTCACTCCGCCTTTGTTGGTGTTGCGCTGGGACTCCTGCTGGGAGTGAATGCGCACTTGGCTATGGCCGGCTTTGCGCTGTTGGTCGGCGTGGGAATCGTAGCCGCTGCAAGGCGCACCTCGCTATCGTCGGACACGGTAATCGGCGTATTTTTTTCGGCGGCGGTAGCATTTGGCTTGGCAGTTGTCAGCCGCGACCGTAACGCCGCCCGCAACGTACAAGCGTTTTTGTATGGCGATATTCTCACCATCAGCAACACGGAAATCTGGTGCCTGATTGCGTTGTTTGTCGCGCTGCTCGTATTTCAATGGGTAGGGTTCAACCGCCTGCTGTTCATTGGACTAAACGCCTCGCTGGCCGAAGCGCATGCCGTGCGCGTCCGCTTCTGGCAATACCTGTTTGCCGCCTTGCTATCGTTGGTGGTCATGTTCGCCGTGTGGGCGGTGGGTGTGCTTTTGGTAACCGCGCTGCTCATCGTTCCGGCTGCGGCGGCGCGAAATTTAGCGCGCACTGCAGGTGCCATGTTTTGGTGGGCGCTCGGCATCAGTTGGATAGCGGCAGTGGCAGGTTTGCTGATTTCCGCCCAACCGTGGGCGCGTACTGCCACCGGCGCAACGGTAGTGTTGGTCGCATCTTTTTGCTTTGCACTCAGCCTCATTGCCAAACGGCGATAGAGAAACTCCACACCATTTTTTACCACGAAAAACACGAACCACACGAAAACAGTACAATGAAGTTTTCGTGTGGTTCGTGTTTTTCGTGGTAAAAAATGGGTTGTCTTACCGCTTATCCCAGATCAGCCACGCCCAGTTGGCAATTACCACCAGCGGTGCCAAAAATCGCAGCACTAACCAATCCCGATTGCTCAGCGTCAGGCGCAACCGGGGAAGTTTTCCAAACGACGCGATCAATCCATACGGAATGTACAGCGCCCACAACGCCCAGCAAATCGCACAGAGCGGATTAAACCGAAACGCTGTCCACAAATGCAAGTGCGCGAGCGCCAGCAGTGACCGGGTCGCGCCGCATGTCAGGCAGGGGTATGTGGTGATGTCATGGAACGAGCAGCGCAGTGGCGGTGGGCCAAACAACCACACCCACAGCGGTACGCCTGCGACAATGCACAGCCCCAAGAGGCTCCAGATGAGTTCATGGTCAATTGCGCGCGGAGCGAGTGGTTGAAATTGAATTTGCACTTTGAATCCAATCGCTTTATTTGCACCGATACACTCGCGCAAACGCATTTTGAAAAACCGGCTTGCCCAACGTTTCAGGATCGTACGAATCAAAATCCCGCCGTTGGCCCGCATCCGCCTGCCGATCTTTTTCCGTCCATAAAATATAGCGAATCCCATTGTCGTGAAGAATCCGCCGAAAATCCACGATCGGCATCTGCCGCGAAAACAACGCCTGCGTTTCCACCTCTTTGCGCTCGGACTCCACCGTCATCACGCCATGCGCCAGATACGCCCGATGCCCGGAAACAAAAGGCACGCGGTTGCCCGTCCAGCGCGACGCCCACACCACATCCTGCCAGTCGCCCTGATCCTCCAGCCAAACCATCGCTTGCATCTCTAGCACATGCGCGTAATAATAATCATTTGGTTTGCCATAGGTTGCCACGGAGCGGTCGTACAAAACCCACACGGTCTTAGGCAGCAGAAACGCGAATACCAGCGCCAAGGCAAAGAGTCTATAAGTCCTACATGACTTATGGGGCTTATAAGCCTTATAAATCTTTTCGCCCCACCCTTCGGCAGCGGTTGCTGCCATGAACGCCAGCACGAACGGCACGCCCTCAATGGTGCGTCGCTGAAACGGGAGCGGCAGGTACATCACAAAAAACGCTGCCGCAAACCACGCCAGCACAAACAGCCCGCTGATTTGCTTCCGACGACGCCACAGAAATGGTAATCCCGCGAGCGCAACCACCAGATAAAGTTCCAGCGCAGCGAGCGGATTCCACCATGCCTTCCACATCATCACATTGCCGGAATCGATCTTGCCAAACTCCGGTACCTGCCACGCGATCATTTTTTGCAACAATACCGCCGCGCCGCCCGTCACACAAAACGCCCCGAACACCGCGAGCAATCGCCAGGCAACTTTTTTTGTTTTTAACCACCATCCCACCAACGCGAACACCCCCACCATGCCCACGGCAGGCAAGTCGAATGGATGCACATACGCGAGGCAAAATCCGGCAACCGCAACAATGACCACATTCAAATTAATACCGTGCTCCGTCCGCAACGCCCGCCAGAATGCGTCCAGCAACCACACGTAGCACAGGAGTGAAAAACTGAAGTTAGGAAAAATGATGCACGACGACAGCGTGGTCGATTCCGTCGCGAAAATCTGCCCCCACAAAATCCCGTTGGCGAACAATGCGTACAGCGTGATCCACAGGCGGCGTCGCTGGCTGGTTGTGAACGAACCGGTTAGGCGGTAAAACGACAGTGCCAGCAAGAAAGTCAACACCACGCGGGCATCGTGGTACGTGGTGAGCAGCGCCTGCCACGGTTCCAGCGACTCGCCCGTGACCAGGCGCACAAATCCGTGGTACCACCGCGCCACATGCCCCAGCGCGACAAAAAACGGCATGAGCAACACGGGCGTATGCGGTTCGCTACTCAGCAGATTGCTCAGAAAAAAATCGCCGCGAAATCCGACGCGCATAAACGCCAGATACTGGTTGGAATCCCACGGGAAGCCGCTCCAGAGGAAAATGATGTGCGGCAATTCCTGCGCGGAGCCGTACCAATTGGGTGATTCGGCGATAATGGCCGCCGCAATGGCAAGCAGGAAGGCGAGTTTCAAACCGTAATTTTTCAAGAGTGGATTCCAAAAATAATCGGCAAAATTACATCCCAACACCGTCCCATTTATCCACAGATTACCTAAATTTCACAGATTAAAAAGCAGGAGAAAATAGAAAGCGTGCATTTCGCGCAAGGTTGTACAAATGGGGTTTAACCGCGTAGCGGTTAAACCCCAATCAGACACTGCGAAAAAAAGAAAATCTCAGGAGATATCTTGCGCCTGGTATCCAGCAGAGCAAATGGCGCGTACAAGCGCTGCGCGATCCAAATTTTTCCCATACGCCTGCGCTAAGTTTTTTTTCAAATCCACTCGCGCTTCTTCCACACCCACGACCGACCGCATGGCCTCGGCTACGTGCCGTGCGCAGTTTTCACACGACATGCCGCCCACGGGGATTTCCAGCATCGACCGCGTTTCCACGGCGGGGTGCCGACGCTGCTGCATCCGTTCCTGAAAATTCCGAACAAATGCGGTTATTGTCACAATCAGCAACGCAATCGCCCCGAACCATTTCCAGAAACCGGGAAGCATCTCTGCGTGATTGTGCGCTTGCAAAACCGCCGACAATGGCGTACCTGTCCACGCAAAATACAGATTGAGTAACGTCCCGCAGAGGAAACTGCTGATGACAATTGCCGCCAGATACAGCGACATGGTGCGCTTGCCCAGCATGCGCCCGATCAGCAGCAACGACGCCGCATTGGTTGCCGGTCCGGTCATCAAAAACACCAGCGCAGCGCCAGCACTCAACCCGCCATGCGAAATTAGCACCGCGACAAACGGTACGGATGCCGTGGCGCAAATGTACATCGGAACACCGATCAGCGCCATTGCCGCCATTGCGCCAAATCCAGAACCCAAATGATCTTGCAAGAAATTCTGTGGCATGGCATACGACAATATTCCCGCCGCGACCATGCCTATTACCAACCACTTGACAATCTCGCGCGGAAAATCGAGAAAGGCATAGCGCATAGCCAATAGCATCTGGGGGAAAAAGCCCTTTGGCGTTGCATGCGCTTCCTCATCCGCGTGGCAATCGCCCGATGCGCAGCAATCTGTCACGACCACTTCCGAGTTGGGCTGCTTCTCATCCTTCGGGGTCGTCCACACCACCGCCATGCCGCCGATCAAGCCGTTGATCAAGGCAGCGATGGGGCGTGTAATGGCAAAGACCGGGCCAAGCAAACCATACGTCACCAGAATACTATCCACCCCGGTTTCGGGAGTCGTGATTAAAAAGGCGGTGGTGGCTCCCCGGCTGGCACCGCGTTGGAAAAGCGACAGAGCGACGGGCAACACACCGCAAGAGCACAGTGGCAATGGAATGCCAAAGAGCGATGCTTTTGCCACGGAACTGAAGGAGTTTTTTCCCAGATGCCGCACGATCAAATCGCGTTTCAACACCAGGCTGAGTACCCCGGCCACTGCAAAGCCAAAGATCAGGTAAATACCCATATCCAACCAGAGGTTGTAAATCTCCTTGCACACACTAAGAAAGGCGTTCATAGTAACATCTACCTCCTGCCTTATTTTAGCCGTAGCTAAAGGAAAAAGGCAAGGGGGAAAGCATCTTGCTGAGGAATACGACGGGAGTTTCAACTTTACAAAATGGCCTCTTTGGAGTGCGGTGGCATGACACCGCTTTGCCGTTGCACGACATGTCGTGCGCAGTTGGTTGGTGCTGATGGGTTGTTTTCCCGAGCAAAAATGACAGGGAAGCAAAAGAAAAACCGCGCGACACGTCGCGTAACGGCAAAGCGGCATCATGCTGCCGCACTCCAAAGATACGGAACTAAAAAATGATCATCGGTTTAGGCATGGACATTGTTTCCATTGAACGCATTGAGGCATTGTTGGGAGAACACGGCGACCGTTCCAAGGAACGCCTTTTTTCCGATGAGGAGCGCGCGTATTGTGAAGTCTTGCCCCACGCGGCATTGCATTTTGCCGCACGTTTTGCGGCGAAGGAAGCGTTTGTCAAAGCGCTCGGGACCGGTTTTGACCAGGGCATTCAATGGCGCGATATCGCAGTAGTCAACGCTCCCGGTGGCAAGCCCAGCCTGACCATAACCGGCAAGGCATTGGAAATCATGCAAACGCAAGGCGTGACGCGCACGCACGTTAGCTTAACGCATGACCCCATCCATGCTGCTGCGGTGGTTATTTTGGAAGCGGCGGATTAATCTACACTTCTCCGCCAAAAACGTCGCGGCTTGACAATGCGTGCACATAAATTGACAATGGCATTGATTCAGAAGCACGGTGTGGATTTTCCCCATTTTCTCCCTGTTTTTTGACGGAAAGGTGCGCTTCAATGGCTGAAGAGTCCAACTCCAACATGGATTTTCAACTCGGGCAATCGGTGTTTGTGCGCGAGAAAATCTATCGCGACAATTTCACACAGTTGTTCTACCAGTTGGATTTTGTGTATCAAAAATACCGCCCGCAGAAAATGTTAGAAATCGGCCCCGGGGATTATTCGGCGGTGGATTTTTTGCGCCGACGCGGCATTCAGGTCAAAACATTTGATGCGGTACCAGAATTGCACCCGGATTATTTGGGGGACATGCGCCAAAAGTTCCCCATCCAAGAGCAATTTGACCTGGTACTTGCCTCCGAGGTACTGGAACATGTGAATTTTCGCTACCTGGATCAAATTTTGGAAAACATCAAAGAGGTGTTGCGCCCCGGTGGTATGTTGATTTTATCATTGCCATACGCCACGGTGCGCTTTTTTCCCCCAACGCCCCAATATGGTCGTTTTATTTCGTGCATGGGACGATTGCAAACAGGTATTCCGTTTGCCTGGGTGCAGCATTTATACTCCTTCGTGCGCGGGCTGTATCGGTTTCTGCTGCTCCGCTATACCTTTAAAGGGTCTTTTAAACTGTACCGTATCCCGGATGATATCCCCGACGAACGTATTGAATTGCACCATTGGGAAGTCGGACGCATTCCCACCACGCGCAAGGTGGTGCGGCGAAAATTGCGGGAACACTTTCAGGTTTTGGAAGAAAAAATCTGCCTGAATGAAAATGTAATCTTTTTTGCCCTGAAGAAAGAAAACCGGTAAAGGACTGACTGCTCTGTTTTCATCGCATTTCGTGGAAAAAGCCGTTGACGAAAAATGTCGGTTTTATTACTCTTATGCTACTATGACAGAACCCCTCAAAGACACCATCGCTAAAGCCAACTCTCTGCTCGACCCACGGGCCGTGCTGGAATATCTCGCCTATCGCCCCGATACGATTCAGGAGGGCGAAAAGGTAATCCGTTGCTTCTGCCCTGTTCACAAGGAACAGGTCGTGCGCAGCCTTACCGTGGAAAAGGACTCGAAAAAGTGCAAGTGCCAATACGCACCGTGCCCAGCCCGTAAACCCGTTGATCTCATCGGCCTGGTCGCTTTGACCAAACAGGTGCGCGATGAAGAAGCCCTGGTCGAACTGGTGCAGCACTTCAAACTCAACGTCGAAGTGCCCGGCATGGACGTTTTGTTGCAGGGGCGCCTGGATGCCGCATTGACCAGCGTGGAGCAGGGTGATCTGGATGGGGCCTTAACAGGGTTTGGTCATGTGCTGAGTTTGCAGGCGGATAATTTTACCGCGCTGGAAGGCACCGCAGAAATTTTGGCTAAGCAAGGAAAAATGGCTGAGCATGCCGCTATCCTGAAACGCATCATTGGCATCCGGCTGCGCGCCGGAGACCATGATGAAGCGGTGCGAGGCTTGAGCGAATATTTGCAAAACAACCCGGCGGATGTGGAAATGCACCTGCGCCTGGCTGAATGTTATCACCACCTGGGCCAGCAGGAGTCAATGATTGGCCAGATGGTGCAGGTTGCCAAATTGTTCGAGGACGCCAAGGAAACGGACAAGGCCCTCGAAATCTATCGTCGCATCGAAACCATCAAGCCCGGTGCAAACGATATCAATGCGGCGGTGATCGATCTGTTGGTGAAGGTCGGACGTGTTGAGGAAGCGATTGAGCAAATTGTTGCCCGCGTGCGGCATCAGGTAAAAACAGGTGTGCGTGAAGAGGCGCTGGTGGGATATGGACAAATTCTGGAAATTGCACCCACGCGCGATGAGTTCCGCATGGAGTACCTTCAAGCGATTCTTGCTGGCCCTGCCGTGGAAGAAGACGAAGAGGACGCGCTGGTTGGGCACTGTTTGGATTTGGTGAGCGGATTTACGCCTGACGGGGTGGAGGCTTTTGGTTTCCAAGCGTTGCAACAACTCCAGCGGCATTACCCCACCAACGTTGCGATTTTGGAAAAACTGCTTGATGCCACGAATTCGCCCGACATGGTGGAAGAAGCGGCGGAACTGCGTGAAAAACTTTCAGATACGTATACGACTCGTGCCAACAAAGCGTTGGCGGCTGGGACGTTTGATCAGGCATTGGTGGATTATGCTCGCGCAGCGGAACTGCTTCCCGATAATACGCGCGCGGTAGCGGGTATGTTGGAGGCACACGAGCAGCAGGGAGATAGCGATGAAGTGCCTCTGCTCCAAAAACGCTTGGCTGGGTTGTATGCCTCGCGCAAAGAGTATGAGGAAGCCATTCCGCTGCTCGAAAAGTATCTGAAGACCTGCTCCGAGGATATGGACACGCGCATGCTCTTTGTCGAGTGTCTGCATTCTATGGGGCGTGGCGGCGAGATG
>DNPO01000046.1:0-366 GCA_003501375.1 Candidatus Sumerlaeota bacterium
CGCGCGTGCGGTCTTCCGTGTCCATACCCGCGTGGTAGGCGTTTGCATCGAACCCCGCTTGGCGCAGATAACTCGCAATTGCCTCGGCCGTACGCTGCAGTGTTACATACACAATCGTCGGGCCAATGGGGCGTTCCTTCAAGCGACGCGCCAGGGTTCGCGCACGCTTTTCACTCTCGCACGGCGTAACGGCAAGGTGCAGATTCGGGCGATAAAAACCGGTGTGTACAATATTATCTTCAGTGATGCCAAAACCAGCGGCGATGTCCTTTTCCACCTCGGGCGTTGCAGTAGCCGTCAGCGCGAGCACGCGTTGCACTCCGAGTTCGCGCGCATAGGACGTGATCTTCAAATAGTCCGGGCGGA